>JASFFM010000005.1:0-32099 GCA_050124295.1 Desulfobacterales bacterium
AATGGACGTTCGTTTCCCGTAGCCGTTTTCGGTCACCGAGATCAAGGTCTGGCCATAGGAGAGAACTTCCATGCCCACGACCTGGTCGCCGATCCCCAGGTTGATACCGCGCACACCCCGGGCAATACGGCCTGCCGGACGCACGTCGGTTTCATGGAAACGGATGGATTGGCCGTTGGCCGTGCCCAGGAACACATTGAGCGTACCGTCGGTAATCCGTGTGCTGATCAACTCATCGCCCGCTGCCAGGTTGAGGGCGATGATGCCGACGGCGCGCGGACGGCTGTAGGCCATCAGGTCGGTTTTCTTGATAATACCATTCTTGGTGGCCATCAGAATAAAATGCCCCGGCTCAAAGCGGGGTACCGCCATGACGGTGGTCAAACGCTCATCCTTGTCGAAATCCATCAGATTGACGATGGCTTTGCCAACCCCTGTGCGACCGGCCTGGGGTATTTCATATACCTTGCGCCAGTACACCTTGCCGAGGTTGGTGAAAAAAAGGAAGGTGTGATGGGTGGAGGCAACAAATAGGTGTTTGACAAAATCTTCACTTTTCGTTCCCATGGCGGTCTTGCCCTTACCACCGCGGTGCTGGCTCTGGTAGAGCGTCAGAGGGGCCCGCTTGATATAGCCCCGCTGGGATACGGTGACCACCATATCCTCTTCCACAATCATGTCTTCAAGGGTGATTTCCCGGGAGGTGGCGACAATGTCGGAGCGGCGTGCATCACCATAGGCTTCGCGGATTTCCAGCAATTCTTTTTTGATGATCTCGAGCACCATGGATTCGCTGGCCAGGATCTCCTTGTAATAGGCGATGTCCTTTAAGGTCTTGTGGTAATCATCGATGATTTTATCCCGCTCCAGGCCGGTCAATCGCTGGAGGCGCAAATCGAGAATCGCCTGGGCCTGGATGGCGCTCAGCGCATAGGCTTCCATGAGGCTCGTTTTGGCCTCGGCCGGCGATCTTGATTGGCGAATCATGGCCACCACCGCATCGATATTGTCCAGGGCGATCTTATAGCCTTCCAAGATGTGGGCTTTTTCTTCCGCTTTTTTCAGATCAAAGCGGGTGCGCCGGACCACAATTTCCATGCGGTGACGGATGAAGTGCTGCAACATTTCCTTCAGATTGAGCAATTCCGGACGGTTGTCCACGATCGCCAGGAAGATGACCCCGAAGCTACTCGCCATACGGGTATGCTTATAGAGCTGGTTGATAATCACATCGGCAAACTGGTCCCTCTTCAGTCCGATGGCGATCCGCATACCGTCCTTATCGGACTCGTCCCGGACAAACCGTATGCCTTCGATGGTCTTGTGGCGCACCAACTCGGCGATTTTCTCCACCAAGCGCGCCTTGTTGACCTGATAGGGCAGCTCGGTCACGACGATGGTCTCCGAGGCGTCCTGCTTTGTGGTTTCGACCGTCACCCGGGCACGCACCCGTATGATGCCGCGACCGGTCTGATAGGCTTCTCGAATGCCCTGCGTGCCGTAGATGGTACCGCCCGTGGGAAAATCGGGACCGGGAATAATGTCGATGAGATCGGCCACCGTCAGGTCCGGATCGTCGATCAGGGCCACGACCCCGTCAATGATCTCATTCAGGTTGTGGGGGGGTATGTTGGTTGCCATGCCAACGGCGATTCCGGCGGAGCCGTTGATCAGCAGGCTGGGTATCCTGGCGGGCAGGACACGGGGTTCCTGCAGCGTTTCATCGTAGTTGGGGATGAAATCGACCGTTTCTTTTTCCAGGTCGTCCATCATGTGATGGGCAAGGCGCATCATACGCACTTCGGTATAACGCATGGCGGCCGGTGGATCGCCGTCGATCGAACCGAAATTGCCCTGCCCGTTGACCAGGGGATAACGCATGGAAAAATCCTGCGCCAGGCGCACGATCGTGTCGTAGACGGCCGTGTCGCCATGGGGGTGATATTTACCGATGACATCACCCACGACACGGGCAGATTTTTTGTAGGGTTTGTTCCAGTCGTTTTTCAGCTCCCGCATGGCGAACAGCACCCGACGATGGACCGGTTTGAGGCCGTCGCGTACATCCGGGAGCGCACGCCCGATAATCACACTCATGGCATAATCGAGATAAGATTTCTTCATCTCACGCTCGATGCTGATGCCCGGCAAATGGTCGTTACTCATGGTCGTTCCTTGATCTCTTTAGCGTGTTAAAGGGGCGTTTTCGTAATCATGCGCATTTCATAGCTGCGATGATAGATATCCGTAAGGGTCAAAAAGGCCGTCATGACCAGGGGGCCGTAAATGATCCCCAGAATGCCGAAAAGTTTGAGACCACCGATGATGGAAAGAAAGACCAGCAGGGTATGCATCTGAACCCGCTGCCCGACGATGCGCGGCTTGAACAGGTATTCCACGCAGACCGTAATGACGGCATAGAAAACGATAAAAAAAACCCCCGCCGCGATGCGCCCGTTGATGAAAAGAATAACGGCGGCCGGCAGAAGCACAACCCCGATGCCGACGATGGGCAGGAAAGCCAGCAAGCCCATGATCACGCCCCACAGAAGGGGTGATTGCAGCCCGAACACCGCAAAAACCATTCCTCCCAGCACGCCCTGAATCAGCCCGGCGATGCCGTTGACCACCAGAATAGCGCCGGCCATGTCCTGAAATTTCTGGACCAGTTGCTCCTCCTGATCCTGGGGTAGGGGCGAGAGGGCAATCAGAAAGGCCAGCAAACGCTTCCCGTCGACAAAAAGATAATAACAGATCAGCAGCATAATGAAGATATTTACGAAAAAAGACAATATGTTCTGAGCTGTTTCCTGAGTCTGCCGGTAAAGAAAAAGCCCCACCGCCTTACCCAGCTCCGAAAAGGTGTTCTTGATCTCTTCACCACTGAGCTGGACACCGAAAAGGCCCAGGAATTGATTGATATTTTCGATGAAGTGGCTACTCTCCAGAATTTTTTGAACCTGGGCATCGATTTGGGCACTGCGCCCCATCAGGTAAAGTCCGTAGGCTTCCTGGGTAAGGATACCGATAAAGAAAATGATCGGCACCAGGACCAGGTGAAAGATCAGCACACAGGTGACCAGGGAGGATACCATCGGCGCCAGCTTGCGCGTTAGACGTTCATAGAGCGGATAGAAAATTCCGGTAACGACGGTGGCCATGACGATGGTGGAACCGAACGGCCAGAAGAGCCAGCCGACCAGAAAAATCGACAGCAGAAAATAGCTCATGAACACCCAGAGGGTGATGTCTTGGGAAGGGCGTTGTACCATTCTGTTCGATCGGAAGCCCTCTTTAGCCCGGCGCTACCGCTGACAAGCGACGGTTCGCGGGTATTCCCCGGTTTATCGGCCGTCCCTGTTCAGGATCACCGGACAGCGATCGTTCCACTGGCTGATGGGAAGGCATCGGTCAGGGGGAGGGGCTGGGAAGGGTCAAGGTCGGTGCACCTTGCAGGGGGAAGGCTACCGGCCCCGACCATCATTTCACAACCATTTTCACCAGGCGGTTGCTAAAAAAGAACCACGCCCGCCTGTTCATGGTCGAAACCTCAGGCAGGCGGTCGTGCTTCAGCCATTGTTTTTGGGCAATACGCGGGAAAGATAACGTTTATTTGCTGATGAAAGCGCCGAAAAGAAACAACAGGATCACTTGGTAGATGCCGACGGCCAGATAGGATTCGCCGCTGAGTGCGTATACGATTCCCCCCCCGACGATGACGGGTACAGCACTGAAAACCATGATCCCTATTTTTCTCCCGATATCCATTCCAGCCGTTCTCCTTGCGTTGGGTTCCGTCTGAATCCGCGATCCGCCGACCTGGACGGAGCGCCGTGCGCCCCTTGTCCGCAGACCGCTTCCTCGATCATCAATCGTGTCTGAAAGAATATGATTGTTTAACAGAAGCAGCCCCCAAAGTAAAGTCAAAAAAGCGTCGACCGCCTCCCCTTACCCCAACCATTATTTCTTGTTATCATTGATATTATTCCCATGCGCCGACGATAGCGCGGGCGCCTCTGAACCCGGATATGGCACCATTTTGAGACCTCCCCTACAAGGCCTTCGGGAGCGCCGCGGCAGGCACGCAAGCGCCGGATAAGGCCGACAGGGATGCCGCGGGCTTGCCCAGCGGGTGAAACGGGTATGCGCGGCGTTCGGCAATGCGCCGCGCACCAGGGTTAGCGGACCCCTTTAGGACAACCTTGCGTTGAGACAGGGAACCCATCCATCCGGGTAAGTGGGCATCCCTATTTTCATGAAACGTTCGGGCTGCCGGGAGGCCCTCCGCATCATCGCTCGATCAGCATGGCCATCCCCATTCCACCACCGATGCACATGCTGACCAAACCCGTGGTGTAGGCCTGGCGCTGCATATGATGAATGGCGGTGACCATCTGGCGTGCACCGGTACACCCGATGGGATGACCGATGGAAATGCCGCTGCCGAGCTCATTGGGGCGTTCCTCGTCGAGCTTCAGCTCTCGGCAGCAGGCGATGGCCTGGGAGGCGAAAGCTTCGTTAAGCTCAATCATTTCGATATCAGCCATGCGCATGCCCTGGTCATGCAAAATCTTGCGCACGGCCGGAACCGGTCCTAAACCCATGAAGGCCGGGTCCAGGCCGCCGGAGGCAAAGGCTTTGATCTCGGCCATGGGTTCCAGGCTGAGGGAGGCGGCTTTTTCGCTCGTCATCAGGAGCACGGCCGCGGCGGCATCGTTGATGCCGGAGGCGTTGCCCGCCGTCACGGTGCCGTCTTTTTTAAACACCGGCCGCAACTGTCCCATTTGATCGACCGATGTATCCATCGGGCGCTCGTCAACCGCAAACACCGTCTCGCCTTTACGGGTCTTCGAGACCACCGGAACGATTTCCTGCTCGAACAGTCCCGTCCGGATAGCCTGCTGCGCCCGGGCATGGCTCAGGGCGCCCAGGATATCCTGTTCCTGGCGGCTGATGCCGTAGCGTTCGGCGATATTTTCGGCGGTAATTCCCATGTGGTAGCCGTAAAAAATCTCGTACAGACCATCGAATACCAATAAATCCGTGACTTCCCCGACGCCGCTGACCTCCATGCGATGTCCCCAGCGGGCCTTGGGCAGCGCCATGGGCACTTGGCTCATATTCTCCATCCCCCCGGCGATGATCACCTCCGCTTGACCGGCAGCGATACTGGCGGCCCCCAAGGCTATCGCTTTGAGCCCTGACCCACAGACTTTATTGATTGTATAGGCCGGCGTTTCCTTGGGGATACCGGCCCGCATCATGGCCTGGCGGGCGGTGTTTTGTCCCTGACCGGTCTGAAGCACATTGCCCATGACAACTTCATCCACGGTTATGGGCTGCCCACCTTCGGACCAGTCCTGGTAACGCTGCTCCAGGGGGATGGGATGGCTGTCTTCCAGGGCATCCGGCGCCATCGCGGATGCCGTCGGACCAACCACGGGCTTCAGGTTGCACCGTTTCAGGACATCTTTGATCACCAGGGCTCCCAGCTCCGCGACGGGAACAAGCTTCAGTGCTCCACCAAATGAACCGACGGCTGTCCTGACACCGCTGACAATGACCACATCTTTCATGAAATCCCCTCCTTGCTTGAATTATCCAGCACCTTGCCGTAGCATTGATTAGCACTGCTTTTGGATTCAGGTCAACGGAAAGCGTTTATGTGCCTTATCGTCCTCGCCTACCGCGTTCATCCCCAATATCCGGTTGTCATCGCCGCCAACCGTGATGAATTCTATGCCCGCCCGACAAGTGCACTCGGAGAATGGTCGGACGACGCGCGTATCGTGGCCGGACGCGATCTCGAGGGGGGCGGCACGTGGTTAGGAGTCCACCGCAACGGCCGCATCGCCGCGCTCACCAATTACCGCGAACCGGGCATCCGAATTTCCGAAGCGCCCTCGCGGGGCCATTTGGTGCGTGACTTTCTATCGGCGCCCATTAACCTAAACCAGTACATGAATAATATTAATTTAACCAAACATCATTACAATGGATTTAATCTATTGCTATACGGAGACGGGCAATGGGTTTATACCTCCAACCGCAGCCCTTCGCCCGAGACCGTACGTCCGGGCATTCATGGTTTGAGCAACCACCTGCTCAACACGCCCTGGCCCAAGGTGATACGGAGTTGCCGAGCGGTGGAGAAATGCCTGTCCCCCCGCCGCCGACCCGACATTGAAGAACTCATGCACGTTCTGGAGGATCGCCGGATTCCTTCGGACGATGAATTGCCGCAAACCGGTGTCGGACTGGAATGGGAACGCCGCTTGGGATCGATCTTTATCCAAAGCGACATCTACGGTACCCGCGCGGCCACGGTGCTCCTCGCGGACAAGGACGGCGCGGTCCGCATTCGCGAACGAAGCTATGACCAGAACGGGTCCACCGGTGAGATTGAATACCAAATGCAGATCCCGGGAGCATGACACCGGGATGAAAATAACCATCCCCCCTCGGAATCATCCCCCGGACCGATCCTAGCGCGTGTATCTTATCCCCCAAAGGGCGTCGCCCCCAAAAGCCCCCTCGAAGGGCGCTTGCAATGCGTGTTTAGCCGGGGGCCTTTGATCCGTCTCTGTCCCGCGCCGTGCATTGGCGGGGTGGGCGCCAAAAAGCGCCCGGATGGCCGTCACCCGCCACAACGCAGGACTTTGCGTGGGCTGCGGCCGCAGCGGCGCGGCGCGGAAAGAGATCCCGGTCAGAACATCGCTCGGGGCCCAAAGGTCGCCTGTCAGGAGTGGGCACGGGGCTCGCGGACAATCATTACCGAGCAACCCGCTTTCTGGGAAACCCGCTTGGAAACGCTGCCAAATAACACAAGTCCCATGCCGGAAAGCCCGTAGGAGCCCAGCACAACCAGATCGATACGCTGTTCTTCAAGAAAGGCCAGGATCGTCGTCGATACATGCCCCTCCAGCACCAGATAGTGCGGTGTCACCCCCTGGGAGGCATCGGGAGCGTAGCGTTCCTGCAAGCGCTCCTCGATCTGGGTTAAAATGGTTTCCCGGGGAGCCGTTTCGGGCGGGATCCATTCCGCTTCCGTCAGGATCGGGTTGACCAGGGGCGGCAGTACGTGCAGGATGAAGAGCGAGGCTTCAAAACGGCGGGCCAGATCATATGCCGCCGCTACCGCCCTGTCGGCATTGTCTGAAAAATCTGTGCAGCAGGCCACGGATTGAACGTTCATATCCACCTCCTTTCGACCATTGGCGGGCCTAGCTCAGCTGTTGGCCGGCGCGCCCATGAGGGTGCGCAGCATGTCTTCCTTGCCGACAACCCCCACCAGCACACCGTTGTCCACCACCGGTAAGGTATGCAGTTTTTTCCCCACCATCAGGGAGGCGATTTCTTCGAGCGAGGTGCCCGGTTGAATCGTTAGCGGGTCTGCCGTCATGGCCTGAGCGACGCGTGTGGCGGCAATTTTCTGAACTTCTTTCTCGAAATGCTTGGCAGAGGTCAGGCTGATATAACCATCCAATAGCGTAAACAGGGAAGGCAGCGGAATGCGCTTTTGCTGAGCAATCATGTCGCTCTGGCACACGATACCCACAAGCTTCCCGTCGGCATCCAACACCGGCAGACCGTTGATACGGTGTTCGAGGAGGATTTTGGTGGCCTGCGTTATATCGGTGTCAGGGGATACCGTGATAACGTTGCGGGTCATGATATCCTTTGCGGTTTGCATCCTGGCCCCCTTTTATCAAGTTGAGGATCTGGGCGGATTCATGATCGCTTCCTGCGAATCGCCGTATGATACTTAAGTTATACTAAAAATTAGGGGTTAAATCGTATCTGTCAAGAATCCTCCTTCTTCGGACCGTCCCGGGCGGGGGCCTTTTTAGAAATTGACCGGCGCCATTCTTCCAGGCGATGCTTGACGGCCTTCTCGTAGCCGCGGTCGCTGGGATGATAGTATCGCTGCGCGCCGATTGCCTCGGGCAGGTAGGTTTGATCCACGAAAGCGTTCGCATGGTTGTGGGCATAGCGGTAGTCTTGACCGTAACCCAAAGATTTCATCAATTCGGTCGGAGCATTGCGGATGTGCAGGGGAACAGGAAGGGCGCCATGCTGCCGAACGGCCTTACGAACATGCCCGTATGCCGCATAGACGGCATTGCTTTTGGGGGCGGTGGCCAGATAGACCGCCACCTGCGCCAGGGCGAGTTCTCCTTCGGGGGCGCCCAGAAAGCGATATGCCTCGAGGCCGGCAAGCGCCGTGGTGAGTGCTTGCGGGTCTGCCAGACCGATATCCTCCGAAGCGAACCTCACCATGCGACGGGCAATATAAAGGGGAGCCTCGCCTGCCGTCAGCATGCGGGCCAGCCAGTAGAGAGCGGCATCCGGATCGCTGCCCCGCAGGCTCTTGTGCAGGGCGGAAATCAGGTTGTAATGTTCCTCCCCGGATTTGTCGTAGCGCAGGGCTTTCTGCTGTAGGACCTTTTCCAGATCCGTCAGACGAATCAGGGCCGCTTCGTTCGGCGCCCGGGGTTCCGAGGGCGTTGCGCGCAGCGCCACCGCCATCTCGAGGTGGTTCAAGGCGCTGCGGGCATCGCCGTCGGCACTACGCACCAGAAAATCCAGGGCCTGGGGGGCAATCTTCACGTTTAGGTCACCCAGACCCTGTTTCCGATCGGTCAGTGCCCGTTGAACAATCTGCGTCAGCGCTTCTGTATCGAGAGGTTGCAAAACGACCACCCGGCAGCGGGAAAGGAGCGCCGAAATGACTTCGAAAGACGGGTTTTCGGTGGTGGCCCCGATCAGTGTGATCAGACCCGTTTCAACATGGTGCAGAAAGGCGTCCTGCTGGGCTTTGTTGAAGCGGTGTATTTCGTCCACGAACAACAGGGTTCGCCGCTGATGATGATCTCGCATCTGCCTGGCTTGCTGGATGACCTCCCGGATGTCTTTGACACCGCTCAGGACCGCCGAAAAAGAGACCAAATGCGCCTCGGAGGCCCGGGCCAAGAGGCGCGCCAAAGTGGTTTTCCCGCATCCCGGCGGCCCCCAGAGAATCATTGAGAACAACCGCCCGGTAGCCATCGCCCGGCGAATAAAGCTGTCCGTCCCGGTCACATCGGGTTGCCCGATAAAATCGTCAAGTGTGCCGGGTCGCATCCGGTCGGCCAGCGGGGCGTCCCCCGCCATTTTTGATTTGGCATGGTATTCAAAGAGGTCCACGATCCAGATCCTCAGCGAACAGCATCCGGCGGCGGCCCTGTCGGCGGGCGGGCGGCCGCCCGCGGGCTCATCGGAAGGCGCGACGGTATGCGCAACCCGCTTTAGCGGCGCTTGGCGGTTGTCCGCGATTTGCGCCGGCGGCCTTTCTTCTCACGCTTGGCCGGTCGGGTCTTGAATTCGATCCGCCCGGAGCGCTGCCGAAGCACAAGCCGTATCGGTGTCTTGTCAAGTCCCGCGCCCCGGCGGATTTGATTGAGCAGATAGCGGCGATAAGAAAAATGCACCGCCTCCGGAAAATTAACAAACAATACAAACGTCGGGGGCCGGGTCGAAACTTGCGTAGCGTAGTAGAATTTAAGGCGTCGGCCGTGATGAAGGGCGGGCTCGTTCTCATCCATGGCCTGGGCCAAAATACGGTTCACCTTGCCGGTGGGGATCCGTTGCGTATATTGGTTGTGAACCTCATTTACCAGTGCCAGGATGCGCGGCACCCGTTGTCCGGTCAGCGCCGAGATGGTCAGCACCGGCGCAAAGGCCAGGAATTTGGCTTCCTGCCGCAACCGTTCGGTGTAGGACCGCACCGAGCGATGGTCTTTTTCAACGAGATCCCATTTGTTGAGCAGAACAATGCATCCGCAGCCCCGGTCGTAGGCATACCCGGCGACACTGATATCCTGTTCGGTAATCCCTTCCGCGGCGTCCACCAGGATCAGGGCCACATCGCAGCGATCCAGGCTACGCAGCGCTTTCATGACCGAAAATTTCTCGATCTTCTGTGATACCCTGCCCTTGCGTCGTATGCCGGCCGTGTCGATCAGGCGGTACCGCTGGCCATAGAAAGTCACCATGGAGTCCACCGCATCCCGGGTCGTGCCAGGCGTTTCGCTCACCAGATGCCGTGGCTTGCCGATCAAGCGATTGACGAGCGAGGATTTGCCGACATTCGGTCGTCCCACGACCGCCAGTTGGATGGCCTCCTCACGCTTTTCTTCGGACCGGGGAAGAACCGCCACCAGGGCATCCATCAAATCGACAAGCCCGTAGCGATGTTCGGCCGAAAGGGGGTAGATCTTGTCCAGTCCCAGCTGATAGAAATCCGCCAGGCCAGTCTCCTGCTCCGGGCCATCGATTTTGTTGACCACGTAAAAAACGGGCTTGTCGGCATTGCGCAACTGATCCACCATATCGCGGTCAAAGGGAGACAAGCCGTGTTTGCCGTCCATGAGCATCACCACCGCATCCGCGTCTTCGATGGCCAGTAAAACCTGCTGACGGATGGCATCGGCAAACCGATCGTCCATGGGACCAGCAAACCCCCCCGTATCCACAACGGTGAAATGGCGTGCATCCCATTCGGCATCACCGTGATTGCGATCGCGGGTGACCCCCGGAAAATCATCCACCAGCGCGTCACGGCTGCGCGTCAGACGATTAAACAGGGTGGATTTGCCCACGTTGGGCCGGCCCACCAGGGCAACAAGGGCTTTCATCGTCGGTATGACCTGTAGGGGACTACATCTTGAGGCGATTGATGGTTCCTGACCGCGTTAGCGCGTTAGGGTTGAGGGTATATCCCAGCCCAGACAAGCTTGTCAATTGGGTGAACCGCTTGTCTGCCCGCGCAGGGCAGCCTAAGGACCAGGGTTCGCGATTGACAAGGTCGGCCATCTCCGTTAGGGGTGTTGAGCGTATTGGCTTTTTTTTGTCAGAATGCCCATTTAGGAGGCCTGTCGGAAAACTCGCATGCTGACCACGCAGAAGCACAAATACGCCCTGCGCGCCATTTACGAGTTGGGCAAACGCTACACGCGCGGCCCGGTCAAACTGGCCACCATTGCCGAAGCGCAATCCATACCGCTGCGCTACCTGGAGGTGATCATGGCGGCGCTCAAACCATCCGGTCTGGTGACTTCCAAGCGGGGCTATAACGGCGGCTATACTCTCCTGCGTCACCCGAAGGATATTTCGGTAGGCGATATCTTCCGTTTTCTGGATCATACGCAATCCCATGATCGCTGTAATGCTTGTGATGAGCCCGGCGGAACCTGCCCCTTGAATGACCGTTGCGCCTTCAAGCCCATGTGGGACGAGGTCCAGGATGCCATTAACAGCGTGTATGACCGAACCACCATCCAGCATCTGCTCGACAACGGGCGCGGTCATCAGACGATCGCGACCACGATGCCCCGCCAGGCACGGCTTGAGGGATAGTCACCCACCTGCTCAACCAACCCGACAAGGAGGAACCATGACACGCGAGATCATTGCCACCGATCAGGCCCCGGCCGCCATTGGCCCCTATTCACAGGCCGTCAGGACCAAGGAGCTGATCTTCGTATCCGGACAGATCCCCATCGACCCGGCCACCGGTGCCGTGGTCTCCGGTGATATCAGAGCGGAAACCCGACAAGCCATGCAGAATCTGGGAAACATCCTGTCCGCCGCCGGCAGTTCCTTCGACCGCGTCGTCAAAACGACCCTCTACATCAGCGACATGGATCAGTTCACGGTCATCAACGATATCTACGCGGAATTCTTTACGGACCGTCCCCCGGCCCGCGCCTGCGTTCAAGTTGCCCGACTGCCCCGCGACGTCGGTGTGGAAGTGGAAGCCATCGCCCTGCCCGGCGACTGAGCAAGCCCCGCACGGCCCCGTGCCCCGTGACGACTTGCTTTGATTGATGCCCTGCGGGCCCGGTCACCGACGGCGGTGGATCCGCGCTCCCCGGGGGTTTCTCAAGGGCGGGGGCGCCCCACCGAACCCGCCCGCGAAGGATTCCTGCCGGCCGACCTGACAGTGACTGATCGTCCAGTTGGTGTAAACCGTTGACATATTTTTAAATTGAGGCTTTAAAGAACTAGTTGAGCACGTCAATTCAAATGATGATGGCCCATTGAGGACAATGAAGCTACCCGCAACCACAGAAACCGCCCATCCCCAGGGCGATGAAAACGCCAACCCGGCAGCAGAGCCATTGCTCTGCCAGGTCAACGAGCGGGTTTCCTGCGGCGCCTGCTGCGGTCTCTATAACGTCCAGGCCGTGTCACGCAAAGCCCTGGCGCAAATGCTGCGAACCCGCACGGCCCAATTCAGAACCACGCCTCGGACAGTGGAAGCGATTTTCCAATTCAAGCAGGACGTTGAAAATAGGGAACTGCAGCGACGTCCCATGCCGCAATTTCATCACTGCCCTTTTCTGGGACTCATCGGCACCCGGCGTAAGACCGTCGGATGCCTGCTGCACCCCGCGGCGCACGGCAACAACGGATTGGATTTCAGAAGCATCAGTCATTACGGCGGCATGACCTGCCATATCTATTTCTGCCCCTCTACCCACCTGCTGCCTCGGCGCTACAAACAGATCATCCGCCGCGTCCTGGATGACTGGTATCTTTACGGCCTGGTAGTGACCGAAATCAGACTGCTCAAATCATTGTTTGAAGAACTGGAAGCCCGCCTGAACCGCCCCTTGTACTTCGAAGATTTCGCCTCCCAAAACGCCTGCCAGGAGGCATTGAAACAACTCTTGCTGCTGCGGGTCAGCTGGCCGTTTCGATCGCCCCACAATCGGTGTCTGGCCCATTATTTTTTTAATGATCATCTCTATGAGCGTCCCATCATTGCACCGTTAGCACCGGGGCAGACCATCTCCCGTTACCAATTGATTTTACAAGAGCTGGAAACGGATCTCCAATCGGAGCATACCCTTCGACAGGCCGAACTGTACCTGGATGATCGCTTCAAAATGGTTCAGCATGTCCTCGAAACCGCCTTGCCTTGAGATAAAGCCCGGAAGGTTCCCGCACCAGATGACATCCCCTGGCGACCCCGCTCTGCATCCCGGCCCCCTTGAGCGCTTGTTTGGCTTCGGCCCTTTACCGCATCCCGGCCTACGGGGGGCGGTCAGCGCTTGCCGATTGCCTGGGACACAGGCCTGTTTACCGGGATACGTCTTTTCCCAGATCCGCCGGCGGGAACGCTTCAGGCGGCGGAAACAGGAAACATTCAGGCAACGCTTTATGATCCGATCGCGGGAGCCTTTGGGCCCCTACGCCAATGATCAGGCCCTTTCTGGTGATCGGCGCACTCCGTGAGGAAATCAATGCCCAGCGCGCTGATCCGACAAGCGATCGTAAGACGTCCCGGCCCCGACGCCACCGATGGACTGACAACCCAATCCGGTGTCGCGCCCTGCCTCGAACAGCTCCGGCAGCAGCACGCCACCTATTGTGAAACCCTGACCATCCTCGGCCTGGAACTGATCCATCTGCCTGCCGCCCCCGGATTTCCCGATGCCTATTTCGTGGAGGACACGGCCGTGGTAACGCCCGAGGTGGCCGTTATCACACGCCCCGGAGCCCCCGAGCGGCGGGGAGAGGAGCGGGCCGTGGCCCGGGCGTTAGCGGGCCTTCGCCGGTGCGAAACGATAGAGGCCCCCGGAACACTTGAGGGGGGCGATGTTCTGGTTGCGGGCCGGCATGTCATTATCGGTCTCTCCCGGCGGACCAATCGCCACGGGGCGGATCAGTTGGTCGGCATCCTCAGTGCCTGCGGCTACCGATGCTCCCTGGTTAAGGTTGGCGATGGCCTGCATCTCAAAAGCAGCGTGGGCTATCTGGGCGACGGGCAACTTCTGCTCACGGCCTTCTGGGCGGAACACCCCGTCTTCGCCGGTTACACGAAAATCCTGGTGGATCCTTCGGAAATCTATGCCTGCAATACACTGCTTGTTAACGATCACTTGATCATGCCGAAAGGATACCCCCAAACGCGCCTTCTCCTGGAGGCCACCGGCAAACCGCTTCTCACCCTGGAGACCAGCCAGATCCGCCGCATGGATGGGGGACTGACCTGTCTTTCGATCCGTTTTTAGCCCATGGACCACCGGTGACCAGCCGCCTTGCTTTTTTTTTAGCGGGCCTTAATTTAGATCCATCAATCGCCCAATCGTTCCCTAACCGTTGCGTGCGCCGCGTCGACATCCGATTCGCGGCGCCCGTTCCCTTTTTACCGAAAGGAGCCCACGCCATGAAAGAAAAACGCAATCTCCACCTCAAAGTGCAAGAGCTATGCGACTGTTATGCCACGACCGATCCTTTGCAGGAGATGTCGCGCCTGCCCGATGACCAGGACAAGGAGGAAGGGGCACTGAAATGGCTGGCCCTCACGGCCCTTCATGGAATCAACAGCAATGCCAGTAAGGTCACCATTCGCAGGTCGCCGGGCGAATCCGTCAAGGTCACGGCGGAATACCGTCCGTCTGAACTGCCTTCGCCGGGGGATACCGTGGGTGCCCATATATTCGAGGCCCTGCGCGAAATCACCCACATCGCCGACGCCAAAGGTAAAACCATGCTGGCTCTGGGAATGCGGGACAGCAGTGTCGATCTTCAGATCAAAGTCAAGTCCAAAAACGGGCAGGAAAAAATATCCATCAAGTTTCCGGGGTAATCCCATCCACACGTGATACGGCAGGTGGTCCGTGCCCACCGACCAGAAAATGCAAAGGAAAGCATTCATGATGAAAGTGTCCACGACACCTGTCCCCAGCGTTATCGTTCGATTTGCCTGGCCTGTGGTTCTGATCATGGCCCTGGCGGCCTGCGTATCGTATGCAGACGACCAAGGGGTCAAGTCGGACGGGTTCGCCAGCCCCGCTTCAATCGCCTTGCCGCTGGCCTCCGAAGGCTTGAAGCCCGGCCTGGCCGTGCTTTACTTCAAAAACACGTCGATCAGACACATCGATGCCTTGCCCAAGGGCGAACGATCCCGCAAGATCGGCCGCCCCGGACCGCCGATCACCAACTTGAACCGACGCTTTGGCCGCGGCGAGGTGTTCAAAAGCGGGTCCAACCGTCTTGTGGGACTGGAAATGAGCGGTTTTATTCGTCTGGAAAAGCCCGGCCAGTATACCTTTCAAGTCTATAGCAACGATGGTTTTCGCCTTTATCTGGATGGTGCGCTTCTGGTTGAAGATCCGGCCTGGCATCAAAAATCCTATAAGAACCGTCTCAAGACCTCGAAACCCTTTCATGTGTCCGATCCAGGCTGGTATTCTCTGCGTATTCGTTATTTTCAGCGCAAAGGGACGGCCGCGTTTCAGTTTTACTGGCAGCCTCCAGGGGAGGCGGAGTTTCAGCCTGTCCCCAGCCCTGTGCTCGCGCATCGTGAATCCTACTGATATCGCTGGACGCCTTTAGCCGTCTGCGCCACAAGCTCCCTGCAAGGCTGTAAAGATCATGCAACGCTACCGACTCATCTTCGACGGTCAGACCCGGCCCAGCGCGACCCCCGAGGAAGTCCGGCAAAACTTGGCCGCTTTGTTCCGGGTGCGACCGGATCAGATCGAGGCGCTGTTTGCCAAAAGCCCGGTGATTCTCAAAGAGGACTTGGATTACCAGGAAGCCCTGGAAGAAAAAGCCGACTTCGAGGCGACGGGAGCACTCTGCCGACTGGAGCGCCAGCCCAAAGCGTCCCCAAATGCTTCGCCGCATCCATCCTCCGGCACCGCCAGCCAGGCTGCGGCTGAAGAATCCACCGCATCCAGCGCGGGACGGCGCTACCGTCTCTGGCATTCCTGGGCGCTGTCTTTTTTTGCGCCTTCTTTTTACATCGACGTTGCCCGGCATTGGCGCGGACTTGCATTCGTCCATCTGCTGCTGGTTCTTGTGCTATCCACCACTGTTTATGTGCTGCATTTCAGCGCCCTGATGGCTGATTTTATCGCCGAAGAAGCCCAGGCCATCATTGACCAGGTGCCGGAGATCCGTATCACGGCCGGAAAGGTCAGTGTGGATGTGGAAGAACCTTACACGATCCGCCGGCCCAACAGCGGTGAAGTAATCGCCGTCATCGACACCACCGGAGAAATCACCTCGCTGATGCAGACCGATGCCGTGATTCTCCTCACCGAATCACGCCTGGCGGCGCGCTTCAGCCCGAATGACCGGCGTAACCTGGACCTGGGCCGGATCACCGCCATGGAAATCAATCAGGCCATGATGGAACAGTGGTTGCGGGATACCCAGAAATGGCTACCGCTGATTCTCTTTCCCTTGGTACTGGGGTTCGCATTCGTCATCCGCAGCGTCCAGGCCTTGCTCTACGGCGGCATCGCAATGGTGCTGGCCTCCATGCTGAAGATCAGGCTGCCGCTAAGTGCGGCCGTGAGTATCGCCATCATGGCCATGACGCCGGTGCTTCTGTTGGATGCCCTGATGGTTTGGCGGCAAATCGTGGTGCCCTTCTGGGGGCTGGGCGGTTTTCTTCTGGCCATGGGGTACCTTGTTTTCGGCATTCGATCGGTTGCGCGGCATTCATGATGACGATCCCTTGCCGTGCTTTAGGCGCTCCGGCGTCCCGATCAATCGAGGAAGGTGCCTCCCAGGCAACGTTTCGCCTTCCAGCATGCTCTCTTCGAGGGGCTGGGCAGCATTCGGCAAAGGGCTGATCAGGTTCGGCGGGATACCCGTGTGATACAGCTTTGCAGGCAACCATCGCCGCCGCCGCTTTCCAATGTGTAGCCTGCTATTTTATCCTGAGCGGTTCCATGGGCGACCGTGATCAGCGCTGATTTCCGTGAAGCTGGGAGAAGATAGGCTTTATTCGCAGGTTGATCGATACCGGCAAATCTTTGCTGGTCATTGGTTTGGGCGCCCGGCGGATGGCCGCCCGGCGGGGTGCCCGGGTCTACAAGAATCGTTTCCCGGAAATCGGATGGTTTCCGATCCCCAAATCGCTGGCCATGCAAGGGGCCTAAAGGGCGGCCCTTCCGCCCTCATCCCTTGACATCTTGCACTGCCAGGGCGATACTTTCGATCTTTCGGGGGCAGCGCACAGTCTGGCTTCCACCCACGGTCTGTCCCCGTCAAGGCTTTACGATCGGCCGCCCCACGATTGGCCTTCAGTTTGACCTGCAAAGCACACCGGGATGTGGGCTTCCTGATTGCCGATTGTTCCCACGAGCTTGTGGAGGGCCCCTTGATTCACGCGGCCAAGGCCCCGGGCCAAGTGACGGACCGATTCAGGCCCCGTCAAACGGTCATGGAAAAGCGGCCGACGCAATGGATCACCGCATAGATGCCCTATCAATCCCCAAGGGAGTTTGGATGCCAAGATGTCTGTCGGCAGAGCTTATGCCCATTTCGGCCAACTGCGGCTCCATGAAAGGGAGGGCCGTGACTTTATCGTTCGCCACCGCGCCGGACCCAGCGGGCTTCTGATCATGGCGCCCCATGGCGGCGGCATCGAACCGGGCACCGGCGACATTGCCGACGCGGTCGCCGCCCGGGACCATTCCTTCTACGGCTTCATGGGAATCAAGAATCAGGGCAATCGTGCCTTGCACCTGCCCAGTATCCGCTTCGACGAGCCCCGGGCCCGGGCAATGACCGCTGAAGCCGTCTGGATTTTGACCGTTCACGGCTGCCACGATCGCGAAATCCTGGTGCATGTCGGCGGCCGCGATCGACGCCAAGCGGATCGGATCATCCGTGGGCTGCAAATCGCCGGCATTCCCGCACAGCGCTGCGAACGTCCCCATATGCGTGGCTGGCACCCTGATAACCTCTGCAATCAGGGGCGACGGCGGGCCGGCGTCCAATTGGAGATCAGTGCCGGTCTGCGCAACAAACTCCATACCGACCCCCACCAGCGGGATCGACGGCATCGAACCCCTTATTTCGATCGCTTGATCGCCGCCCTGAGCAGCTGTCTTCCGGGGGTCCGCTCGACAGACGGTAGCGAAAACCGGAAGCCCAGATGATCGATCCAGGGAGTCCTCGATTATGAAAGCGCGCCTTGACGCATCTTCCCTGCCAATGGAGGCCTGGCTGTATGCGATTGTTTTGATCGTGCCCGCCAGCGTGTTGATCGGCCATGGCTCGGGTGGCGCATGGCATTGGCTGACACCCTTGATTGTCTTCGGCATCATCCCCGTGCTCGATCATCTAATCGGGGTCGACACGCGCAACCCCTTTCCGGACAAACCGACCGAAGCCCCCGGACTGAACGTCTGCCAGGCCATCACCTGGCTTTGTGCACCGGTCCAAATTGGTCTGGTGGTCTGGGGGGCTGGGGTCATTTCCGGGGGGACAACGGGATGGATCGAATCCATTGGTCTGACCGTCTCGGTGGGCATCAGCTCGGGGATCCTGGGGATCAATGCCTCCCACGAGTTGCAGCACCGCGTGAATCATCCCGCTGAAATCTGGTTATCCCGCCTGATGCTGCTGACCGTGGGCTACATGCACTGGGCCATCGAGCATGTTATCGGCCACCACCGCCATGTGGCGACCCCCCGGGATCCGGCAACCGCGCGTTTGGGCGAATCTTTCTATCGCTTTCTGCCCCGGACCATCGTGGGCGGTTTTCAGAGCGCCTGGATGATCGAGGAGCAAGGTCTGGCCCGCGCGAAAAAGGCGCCCCTGTCCCACCACAACCGCATCCTGCGCTACGGTCTGGCGCAAATCCTCTTTGTGGCACTGCTGGTCAAGATATTTGGCTGGGCGGCCCTACCCTACTGGCTGTTGCAAAGTGCCGTGGCCGTCGTTTTGCTCGAGGTCATCAATTATGTTGAGCATTACGGACTGCGCCGGCAGCGGCGCGGCCAAGGTTACGCTCCGGTGGAGGTTCGGCACTCCTGGAATGCGAGCTATTGGCTGACCAATCACTTCCTCTTCAATCTTCAGCGCCATGCCGATCATCATTACCGTCCGGGACGGCGCTATCCCTACCTGCGGCATTTCAAGGAAAGTCCCCAGCTGCCGACCGGCTATGCCGGGATGATCCTGCTGGCCGTGGTCCCGCCCGTCTGGCGCCGGGTCATGGACAAGCGCGTTTGTGCCATCGCGCATCAGAAATAATCGATATGAAGCGGGTTGACCGGGTTGGAAGTGATTTTGGTTGACCATTTCGATCGGCTGCGGTAGCGCTGTGAGGGGAGGCCTGCCTGAAACGATCCCATCAGATCGAAAACAACGCACCGTCAACCGGGAGCTTTATATGCCAAATGAACTGGACAGCCGGATGAAGCTGACCATGGCGACAGAATCCGCCTCGGCGGCCCGCAACCGCCTGTACGCCGCCAAAGCCAAAAAAGACGGCCAGACGCAATTGGCCAAACTGATGACAGCCGTGGCCGCCGGGGAACAGATCAGTGCGCGGCGGGCACTCATCTACCTGCGGGGTAAAATCGGCCGGGCGGAAAGCCATCTGGAAGCACTGCGCCAGCAAAAACAGGCGCATGCCTCCCAATTATACCCCCTTGGCCGGCAAACAGCGGCTGCCGACGGCGATCGATCGGCCGAAGCCGCCTTTGACCAGTTCGGCAAGGTGAGTCACAACCACGCCGCCGTGCTGGGGAATCCCGACATCGGTACGGCCGAGCACGAATTCTACGTCTGCCAGGTCTGCGGCTATATTGCCCTGGATGAGATCCCCGAAAAATGCCCCGTCTGCGGGGCGGTGGCCCAACGTTTCCAATCGCCCAAGGTTTAGGATGAGGCCAGGCGGGATGGATCACCGCCGCGTGGCCGCGCCGGACCTGTTCGGCATGCCGGCAGATGATGGCTGGTGGGCGTGCCGCGATACATCTCACCCCTGCCCATTGAGGAGCGAGGACCTTATGGACATTCGCACCCATCACGCGATCGACCCGGAGCTTTGCGGACGGCCGGTGTCCCTGTCGCCGGACCTGTGCTGCGTGACCCTCACCGCCACCCGGCGCATGGCTGCCGATGACAGGGGCCTGGTGCACGGCGGCTTTGTCTTCGGCCTGGCCGATTACGCCGCCATGCTGGCGGTCAATGATCCCCATGTCGTTCTGGGGGCGGCCGAAGTCCGCTTCTTGCAGCCCGTGTGCGTGGGGGCCACCTTGTCCGCCGAGGCGCGTGTGGAGACGGTGGAGGGAAAAAAACGGACGGTGGCCGTTGCGGTGCAGGTGGACGGCGAAACCGTTTTCCAGGGCACCTTCACCTGTTTTGTGCTGGCCCAACATGTGCTGGAGGGCTGATCTTCGGAAATCTATGTTGACGCGCCCTGAGCGCCAGATGCCTCTCCGCAATCCTCAGAATCCTCGAGCACTTCCCGCCGGCTTTGCCGGGGCTTGGCTCGATTCACCCTGATCGATGAACCGGGTGCCTTCCGGCGGCCTCCTGCCGGCGGGCCGTTGTCCCCCCCCCAACCCCCTCCCCTGGAAAATGATCCCTTCGGCTTTTGGAGGGCGCCTCGCCGATTACCCCGCCCCAATTAAGCCCGCAGATTGCATGACAATATGGATGCCCACTTGCCGGGATGCATGGGTTCCCTGTCTTATGGGATGGTTGCCGCCAATGGGTCCGGCGCCCCCTGGTGCGCGGCGCAATTCCGAACGCGGCACGTACCATGTTCACCCGGCAGGCCAGCCCGCGGCACCCCTTGCCGGCCTTATCCGGCGCTTGCGGCGGCAGGCCTACCGCGGCGCGCCGGATTGCCTTGTGCGGGAGGCCTCAAACGTGTGAAATGTCCGGGTTCAATCCCATGATCAACTGCAGGATCACCCACTTAAGGAAATTCCCCTATCGGCCGATAGGGATTTTGATCGTTCAAGCCTCAAGACGCCGCCTTCCCGATTTGCTTCCCAAAGGGCTTCGGGTTTCAAGGGGTGGCTTTGGGTCGGCTGCCATGATGGGTTGGACATGTCACGATTGGGTTTACCGTCATCGAGGAGAAGATTCATGATGCTGAAAAAGTTGGATTGCTGGCTGATCATCACCGTCATCGGCCTCGTGGGACTCGCAAGCCTAGCCTGGGGTTTGGGAGAGGCCGCCGCCGAGGATAAAACCTTCGTGGGCTCCGAATCTTGCCAGGAATGCCATGAAGACCAGTATGAAAGCTACACCGCCTATTCCAAAAAGGCCCATTCCTACCAAAGCGTCCAGGTGATGCGCAAAGGACTGACCGATAAGGAGTACCACGAATGCCTCCAGTGCCACGCCACCGGTTACGGCCAGCCGGGCGGGTTCGTCTCGGAGGAGGAAACACCGCAGTTGCAGAACCTGGGCTGCGAATCCTGCCACGGCGCCGGCAGTGTGCATGTGGAGACCGGCGATGCGGAAGACATTATCGGCGAACTTACGGTTGCGGACTGCGAACGCTGTCACAATTCCGAACGGGTTGGCAACTTCAAATTCAAACCCTTGCTTTTTGGCGGAACCCATTGAAACGCGACCGGAGGACAAGATGAAAACGTTATTTTCAGCCATCGGACATCATCTCTGGGCCAAAGTCATGGTGGCCATGTTACCGATCGTGGGGCTGATTTTCGCCCTCATGATCTTGACCAATATCCGCTCCCAGGGCCAAATCCTGGCGGAGCAGACCGAACAAAATGCCAACCTGACGGCCACGGCCATCGAAGGGGGCATGTTCGACGCCTTGGCCATCGGCAACAATGACGATGTTCGCAAACAATTCGAGCGCTTGCACAAAAAAGTCCCCGGCCTGGAGGTCCATATTTTCGATTTCAATGGGGATATCGCCTTTGCCACCCAGAGCGAACGAAACGGTAAAAATATCAAAGCGTTTACGCCTAATGACGAGGCCGTGCAAGCGGTCCGGGCCATGCTCACGGGGGCCAAAAAGCCCCAAAAGGCCTTTGCCGAAACCATTGCCGACAAACCCTATCTGAGCGTCTACCGCCCCATCGCCAACGAATCCCGCTGCCACCATTGCCATGGACAGTCCCGTGCCGTGTTGGGCGGAATCCACGTGCGCACGGCCACCGAGGCCACCATGCTGGCCGCCCGCGATCTTCGCAATCAGAGCGTGCTGATCGGATCGGTGGGCGCGTTATTGCTCTCGATTTTGATCTATGTTCTGTTTGTCAAATTGGTCAACCGTCCCATTCGCGAAGTGCTGAATGTAGCCGGCAGCATGCGCCAGGGGGATTTGACCCAACGCATTGAGGTCAAGGGACGGGACGAAATCAGTCACATGAGTGCCCGCATGAACCTGGTGAACGAAAACCTGCGCGAGATGATTGCCGAAATTGCATCGGCTTCCCAAAGTGTGGCCGCATCCGCCTCCCAGCAGGCGGCGTCCATCGAAGAGACCAGCGCCTCGCTGGAAGAGCTGACCGCCATGGCCGCCCAGAACAGCGACCATGCCAATCAGGCCGATCAACTGATGGCCGAGGCCATCAAGCAGACCCAAAACGCCGGTCAGACCATGGAACGCCTGTCGGAGGCCATGCACGACATCTCCGGATCAAGCACCAAGATCGCGCATATCGTGGACACCATCGATGAAATTGCCTTCCAAACCAACCTGCTGGCCTTAAATGCCGCCGTCGAGGCAGCCCGGGCCGGGGAGGCGGGAGCCGGTTTTTCGGTGGTCGCCGACGAGGTGCGCAACCTGGCCATGCGGGCCGCCGATGCCGCCCGGGAGACTTCCGATCTGATTAACGACACCGTGAAATCCATCCAGGATGGCAATACCCTGGTGGGCAACACCGCCGAAGCCTTTCAGGACGTGGTCAGAAACGCCAACAAGGTGGCCACTTTCATGAATGAAATCGCTAGCGCCTCCCAGGAGCAGACCAGCGGTATCCAACAGATCAATATGGCGGTCACCGAAATGGATAAGTCCACCCAGCAGAACGCGGCCACGGCCGAACAGCTTTCAGCATCGACTGGAAGCTTTATCGTTCGCTGAGCGCCGATCCGATCCAACTTCGGGTGCATCCGTGCGGCATGGCCCCCCGGGGGCCATGCCGTACACCTTTTCCGGCCCGCCGCCCCTTTGGCGCTCCAATTATCCCCCCTCCCGCGCCGGCGATTCGATGTATCCACCCGCGCCGTTTCCGATCAGGATGGGCCGCCAGGGCGCACCGATTGCGCCCCCGGCCCTCGCTAATGGTATCCCGCGGCATGCCGATGACGCCCAAGACGTCGATCGCCGGCTGGAAGCTGGCATCAGCGCCGGGCACACGGACGTCCTTTTCGGTTGCCGTGCCGCCTCCCTTGCGGCCATATAAGAGCACCCCCACCCGGGCGAATATTTTCTCCCGCATCGGGTTGCCACCGGCGACATGACCTGCCGCACAATTGACATCGGCCGGGACACCCGCGAGGGCTATTTGGGGACCTCTTTTTTGCTGCGGGTCTTGCCGATGGTCGAGTTGGCGCTCCTGGTGCGGCTTGGCCTGGTGGTTAAACTCTGGTATTATGCAGCCTGTCGGGCATTGAAAACCATCGCTTTTTATCTTCCGGTCTCCAGTGTCTGGTGTTGGGTCAGCGCCAACAGAATTTGAGCCCCGCTTGGGGTATACAGCCCCCCGCTCAGCCGCCCAAAGGACGGCCTGTGTCGAGGGCCCCCACCAGCGGCCGCGTCACCGTTGCTGAAGGCACAGCCGGAATGCACCAGGCCTGGGGGGCTGCCCGTCGCCAGGTCCGGGCATCGAAGACCACGCATGGTCGGCTGTACATCGAACCGATGCATCGGGCCCAACCCTGAAAAGAGGAGGGTAAAGCACCATGAAAGTGTATACCGGAGGCGGCGATCGGGGCAAGACCAGCCTTTTTAGCGGCGAACGTATCTCCAAGGATGACATCCGCGTAGAAGCTTATGGCGATGTGGATGAGCTGAACTCCCTGCTGGGAGCCGTCATCGCCGTCCTGCCGGTCGAGGACGGCGAGCGGATCGAAGAGCTCCGGCAGATTCAAAGCGACCTGTTTCGGATCGGGGCCTGCCTGGCCACTTCCGGGGAAGACCCGACCTTCGCGGCCACCCGCGATCTCCCCCCTGAGGCGGCCCGTTTTCTGGAGCAGGCCATCGATCGGATGGATGAATCCTTGCCGCGCCTGACCCAGTTTATCCTTCCCGGTGGACACCCGGCGGCCTGCTGGGGTCACGTGGCCCGCTGCGTTTGTCGACGGGCGGAACGCCACACCGTAAGGATCGTTCGGCAGTCATCGACCAGCCCTGATCTGTATGCCGGGACACTGATCTATCTTAATCGTCTCTCCGATTATCTGTTCGTGTTGGCGCGCCATTGCAACCGGATCAGCGACACCCCTGATACCCCCTGGGAGAGTGCATGACTTCCTCTGAAGCGTGGCCTCCTGGCAAGACTTACCGCACCCCCATCACCCACCGACAGTGGCTCACCGAAAATACGTTCACGATCGCGCTGCATCGTCCGGTCGACTTTCAGTACCGGGCGGGGCAGCGCATCCGTATCTTCGTCGAGGGCGAGGCCCGTGATTATTCCTTGATCCCTGGGGATACCCCGGATCTACTCGCTTTGTTGATCCGGCGCGTCGCCACGGGCGTCATTTCCGCCTATCTCGCCGATTGCCCGCTGGAGACCGCTTTGAAGATCGGCGGGCCCCGCGGGCATTTCATCTACCGACCGTCTTCCCGGCCGGCCGTCTTTATTGCCACGGGGACCGGGGTGGCCCCCTTTGTCGCCATGTGCGATGCAGACGTGAAGGGTTTCGTCTTGCTCCACGGCGTGCGTGAGGCGACCGAGCTTTATTACCGGGACCGCCTGGAGCCCTCTGCCGCCCGTTATATTCCCTGCCTGACCGGTCGGAGGGCCAAAGGGCTCCCCGGGGTTTACCAGGGGCGCGTTACGACCTACTTGCAACAGCGGCTGCCTCCGGGCGACTATGATTTCTATCTGGCCGGGCGGCGCGAAATGATCGCTGACACCATTGCCACGGTCGACGATCGTTTTGCTTCTTCCCGGGTCTATTCCGAAATATTCTTCTGAATCGCAAACGGCGGCCTTCTTGACAAAACCCGCCGGCCCTTTTAAGACCTGAAGCGCGTGTCGGGCATTGACCGGTCGGAGAGGTAACGCATCTGCCGGCGCCCCGGCAATATTCCTGCGTGTCTACCCATTAGGAAGGATAAGTTTATGGCCCACCGACAAATCATCCTGCCGCGCAACGAAATGCCCCGGCAATGGTATAACATTCTGGCCGATATCCGCATGAACCCCCCTCTGGGCCCGGACGGCAAGCCCGTCACAGCGGATGACCTGGCACCGGTTTTTCCCATGAACCTGATCGAGCAGGAAGTCAGCACCGAGCGGTGGATCGATATCCCCGATCCAGTCATGGATGTGCTCAGCATCTGGCGTCCCGCGCCCCTGATGCGGGCCCTCTCCTTGGAAAAAGCGCTGGATACACCGGCCAAAATCTATTTTAAAAACGAAGGGGTAAGCCCCCCCGGCAGTCACAAGCCCAACACCGCCATCCCCCAGGCCTATTACAATAAAATCTTTGGTATCCAACGCATGACCACGGAAACCGGCGCCGGTCAATGGGGCAGCGCCCTGGCGTTTGCCTGCGCCCAGTTCGGCCTGGAATGCCGGGTCTACATGGTGCGCATCAGCTTTGACCAGAAGCCCTATCGCAAAGCCATGATGGAGACCTGGGGAGGCCAATGCGTTCCCAGCCCCAGCAGCGAAACCAAGGCCGGACGCCATGCGCTGGCCAAAGATCCGGATACCCCCGGCAGTCTCGGTATCGCCATCAGCGAAGCCATCGAAGCAGCGGTTACCGACACGAGCGGCAAAACGCGCTACTCGTTGGGCAGCGTGCTCAACCATGTTATGTTGCACCAGACCATCATCGGTTTAGAGGCCCAAAAACAATTCGCGATGATCGGCGACTATCCCGATATCGTGATCGGCTGCGCCGGGGGCGGCAGCAACTTCGCCGGCCTGGCCTTTCCCTTTGTCAGCGATAAAATCCACGGCCGCGACACGGCCATCTATCCCGTGGAACCCATGGCCTGCCCCACCATGACCCGCGCCCCCTTTGTCTATGATTACGGCGACACGGCCGGCTACACGCCGCTGATGCCCATGCACAGTCTGGGGCACGCCTTCGTGCCCCCGCCGATCCATGCCGGCGGCCTGCGCTATCACGGCATGGCCCCCACCGTCAGTCAGCTGATTTCGGAGGGCTTGTGCGAACCCAAAGCGGTTTCCCAGACCGAAGCCTACGAAGCCGGTGTGCTGTGGGCGCGCACGGAAGGCCATATCCCGGCCCCGGAAACCACCAACGCCCTGGCCCAGGTGGTCAAGGAAGCTCAACAGGCCCAGGCCGAGGGACGGGAAAAAACCATCCTCGTCAGCTGGAGCGGCCATGGCTTGTTGGACCTGGGCGCCTATGAGCGCTATTTCGCCGGTGAACTGAATGACTGCACCATGTCGGATGAGGACTTGTGCACGTCGCAATGCGTATTTGATGAATTTCCGAAGCCCCAGGAGTTGAAGAGCACTTCATAAAACGGGGGTGATTTCCTGATGGGGACGATTCCCAGGTGGCATCATCCCCATCGGTTCAGGTAAGTTCACCATCACCCCTTCGAGACAGCCAACCTTTGCCCCATGAATAGATCGGATCCTCGCGACAGGATGAGACGCTGCCCACGCCTGGGCGGGACGGTCCCCTTCCGTTACTGCCTGACCGCGGAAAATGGGGAATTGATCTGCCATAAAGTGGTGGATTGCTGGTGGCAGTATTTCGATGTGCTGGGTTATCTCAGGAAGCAGATGACCGCCGAAGAGCTGACCGCCCTCCTGGCCAAGCGCCCCCGCCCTAAAGTCACCAGCATCATGGAACTGATCGAACAGGCCCGCCGCAACAACGATATCGACAGCTGCGAATAGCCAGGCTAAACGCGACAACGGCTTTAGGCTATCCAGAAAAGTTATGACTTGTAAACCACCGTGGATTATACTAATAGGCAATCAGTTCACACCTCGCCCCATCAATCACCAGCGGCCCCATGAGGAGGTTTGAGATGCGCATTTATCGAAGCTTCATCGCAATAACCGTATTGACGGCCATACTGTCCTTCGGTTCGGCGTACGCCCTTGAACCCATCCCTGAGGAATCCGGTTTCAGCGGTTTCCTATCCATTGGCGCCGGCTATAGCTACGTCAAAAGCAATATGATCTCCGGGAATGATTTCGGGAATGTGGGCAACCGCACGGTAGATTCGTTGACAAGCAGCCCGGATGGCAACAGCTCCGGCGGCATCCAACCCGGTTTCGACCTGCGCTACACCTTTGGCAGCACCGGCACCCAGTTGTTCGTTGGTACTGCCCTGGAAGATGTTCTGCGCTACGATTTCGCCACCCAACTCGGTGTGGCCCAGAAACTGCCCGGTGAAAACCTGGTGGCGGCCAGTTTTCTCTTCTCTTCCGTCCCGACCCAGGTCTGGCGGGACCCCTACGTCCTCTTTGCCAAACGTGAAAAAACCGATCGAGACTCGAAAGGGTTTCGGGTGGCCTGGGACCGCATCTTCGGCACCCAGCTGCAAATACAGTATTCCTATCGCAAGATCGAACTCGACGACGAATTTAGCGGGGTATTTTTAGGGCTCAACCCGATCGCGCAGGGCCAGCTGGATCGCGAGGGCAAGGAACATCAGGTCGACATCCTCTACCGCTTTATCTTCGGTGACGGCAAACACCGCATCGTCCCGGCCATCATCTACAACAATTTGGACCTGGACGGCGGCGCCATGAAAAACGACGGTATCGATTTTCAGCTGACCTACGGCTACAATGCCGAAAAATACTCATTCGTGGTCAACGGGGTGATCGGTTACAGGGATTACGACGACACCAATCCGATCTACCTCAAGACACGGGACGATGATATCTACGGTGCCGGCCTGATCGCGTTTTACCACACCCCCTTCGGATGGAGTGTACCGGGCTTCAAAAAGACCAGTCTTTACTTCAAAACCGACTACATCAAAAGTGACGCCAATATCAATTTTTATGATACGGAACTCTTTGGGGCCGGTGCGGGCCTCTTTTTACGGTTCTAATCGCCGAACGGTGAGACCATCCCAAAGCCGGCCCGACGGGTATCATCACGTCGGGCCGACTTTTTAGCCCCGGAGGCAGGTCCTTTTGCCAAGGGGGTTCCGGTTCGATCTTCACACCAGCCACCGAATGCGTGTGTCGACCTCCCCCGCAAAAAGCGATCGAATGTCACCCTCTTGGGCTACAGTGCTATCTAACACCGACTATTTCGCGCCTTGGAGGCCTCCCTTTACAGGCCATTCACAAGCGCCGCGGCAGGCATGCTGCCGCAAGCGCCGGATAACGGCGCAAAGGGATGCCGCAGGCTTGCCCGCCGGTTGAAAATATTCGGGCGAAGGGTGCCAGCGCCGTCTTCCAATCAAGGACGGGCAGAAGAATTTCCATCGGCGTGATGAATTCCCGGGGCCGGGGGGCCCTTCGGTCCACCGCGGCCCACGCGCAGCAAGCTTAAAACAACCCCGAGATATCTTGGCTTCGGAAAAGTGCCAGCGCGTCCTGGCTGTCCTGAAATTCCAGCGAATGATGTTTGCACCCGTTGCGGCTGCATACCTTGATGATTCCGCCGACCTTCAGATCCATTCCAATAACCGCAGCACTGCAGCTGCTGCAGGTTTGATGAACCGGGAAAGGTCGATAGCAGTGCGGGCAGGAACATTCCACGATCGCGTCGGGGGTGTTTTCGACGTTCTCAAAGATCTTCTCGTAGCTGCCATATACCTGGCTCAGATAGAGATGTCCGATTTGATTACCAATTTTGACCAGCATTTGGATCGAATCCAAATGATCGATTTTCGGGCGGGGTGTCATTAGCGATGCGCCGCATTGCGGGCATCGGACCTGAATATGGATGCCGAGTGTCATGGCGACCCTCCCTGCGCTGAGGTGGCAAGATGGCTGCGATTATGTTATGGGGACTCTTGCAGTCCCAGCGTGTAGGCCTCGATGCGCTCTTCTTCGGTCATGATCTTCCCCATCTCCACGGTAAATTCGGCGCGCTGGCCGCTGGTGTACCAGCGGTTCCAGGCCTCGGGAGTCTGCCACATGGAAACAATGATGATCCGATGGGGATCGTAAAGATCGCGCCATGTCTCCGAAGCGATATAACCATCCATCTTCATGGCTTCGTAGCGGGCGCGGATGAGCATCTTGGAAGCCTGCTCGAGGTGATCCGCTTTAAACCGGCGTTTGATGAGTATTTTGACCGCCATGGTAATCTCCTTCCTTTTGCTGATGGCCCGCCAAGGGGCACGTTCATGATTCTTTCCGTATGACCGCGTGGAAACAATCGCGGCCCGGCCATCGGACAACCAGTGTATGTTTACAGGGGGAAATCGGGGTCGCAGTGAACATGATCTGAACAGCGAAGCGGTCGCGCGGAAACCAAAATGGGGATAAGTGGATCGTTTGGGATGAAATAGGAGCTTGTTTAATGGTAAATCTAAGGCGTTGGGGGGCGTCTGTCAAAACGAAGGTTCACCAAGGCACCCGGTCCGGCCGGGAAACGCACCGGCTGGGCAACGGGGGACCGCACGCGGGCGCTGCGCAGGCCACCCACCAGAGGAGGCACCAAAGAGTGGATCGCAAAACAGATATCGTCGACCGACTCACCGCTGCGCGCGATAAGACGGTACACCTTTTCGCCACCCGATCCCCGGAGCAACTGCACAAAACTGTTTATACGGAAGACGTGCACTGGACCGTGCGTCAGGTTCTGGCCCACCTGATCACCATCGAGGGGACGATGCACTGGTTGTTCCGCAATATCCTGGAAGGCGGCCCCGGTTCTCCGCAGGATTTCGATGTGGCCCGTTTCAACCGCAGCCAGCCGCAGAAACTCGATCACCTCTCCCTGCCCGAGCTGCTCCAACGTTTCCGGATCACCCGCGATGAAACCATCGCCATCGTATCGGGAATGACCGATGCCGATTTTGATCGGGAGGGTTATCATGTTTTTCACGGCCACGGCCGTCTGGAAGTTTTCATCCGCTGGGCCTACGAGCATGCCTGGCTGCACGAAGACGACGTGCGCCGGGCGCTGGGCCGCAGGATTTGATTTACAGTATTTTGGTCTCAGCTTTGCTTCATCGAACGGGAGATCGCAGCCCCATTTGCCCCCACCAACCACCGACACCTCGCGAGAGGTTCAATATGAAAGGAGATCCGACCCATGACGCTCAAGGAGAAAATAGAGGCCTACAAAAAGGATTTTGTGGCCAAGGTGCCGCCCGAAGCGCTGGCGGTCATGCAGCGCGCCACCCAAGACCTGGCCAACTCGGGCCTGCTCGCGAAGGCCGTCAAGGTCGGAGATCTGGCGCCGGATTTTGCCCTGCAGGACACGGAGAAGACCACCGTAGCCCTCGGCGATTTGCTCGACAAAGGGCCCCTCGTGCTCTCCTTTTACCGAGGCCGCTGGTGACCTTACTGCAATATGGAGCTGGAAGCTCTGGACGAAATCGCCGGTCCAATTGATGCCCAGGGAGCCTCCCTGGTAATGATTGCCCCCCAGGCCATCGAACACAACAAGGCCATCCGGGACGAAAAAAATCTATCCGCCCCCATTCTGAGCGACCCCGGCAACACGATGGCCGCCCGCTATGGCCTCCGCCAAAAACTGCCCGACGATTTAAAAGCCCTCTATCTACAATTCGGCATCGATCTGCCAAAATACAATGGTGACGCATCCTGGACGCTGCCCATGCCCGCCCGCCTGATCATCGACCAGGAGGGTATGGTGCGCTACGCGGCCATCAACGCCGATTACACGGTGCGCCCCGAGCCCGAGGAGACCCTGGCAGCCCTCAAAGCGATGGCTTGAGATCGGGTCCGGGCGGCGCCCAAGAAGCGCCAGAGAAATAGGACCGCGGAAAACGCCGCCGGTCAGGACAAAATAAAATACAACACCGTAAAATAGAGGCCACCACCGCCCAGAAGCATGGTCAGCGGAACCCCCATTTGCCGATACACCGGCATCAAGGAGGTCTCGAAATAAGCGTTGGACAGCAGCAGACAGAGGTGCAGCGGCGATAGCAGAACACCCGTGAAACCACTGACCAGCGCCAGTGCCAGGTAGGGCAGCATCAGATGACCCTGGCCCAGGGCGTGAATGAGGGCGATCAAAATGGGAAAGGTGGTACCCACAAAGGCGATCGTGATACCACCCACCAGGCCCACGATCAAGGGCAGCAGGACACTGACGACCATCAGCGGAATCCGCCAGGCCAGGAATTCCTCGCTCAGTTGTCGGACCGCGCCGCTGTCCTCCAGAATGCCTTTGAAGATTAAAATGGCCGTGACCATGTAGATCATTTGGAGCAATTTGGGCTGGGCCACGATGGCCCATCGATCTTTGAGCGGCAGGTGGTTGATCTGCCAGACCCATCCGATGCCGAGGCCCAGCGCCACGATCAGGCCGCTTTCTTTGGCCAGCGAGCGGAGCTCTTCCGGCAGCAAGACGGCCAGAGCCTCTCCCAGGCCCAATCCGCCAAGGATGACGATCAAAATCGGTGTCAATTCCATTAAAAACGGGCCTAGGGTTTTGCGCCCGCCTGTTTCCAGCGCCAGGTCGGCTCCCCTCAGAGGCCAGTAGCCGGCGACAACCGCCAGGACGGTGAGCGGTAGGGTAAACAGCACCAAATGCCAAAGATCAATCTCCGCCAGGGCGGTGGTCAAGAGGATACCCGGGTAGAGCGGCCAGCAGTATTCCCAGATGTGACGGTACCAGTAGTTGATATAACTCAGCGTGGCCCCCGGCAGGCGATGGGCGTTACCCAGGACTTTGACCATCGGTGCCGAAAAAATGGCCCCTCCCGGCATGGGCAGCAGACCGATCAGGGCCGGAAAAGCCACCAGATTTAACCTGGGCCATCGGATCAGCCCCTGATAGGCTGCCAACAGCCTTGCCATCTGTCCGCTTTTCTCAAGGCTGTGACTGAGGACCAGAATCAGACCGACCACGATGGTCAAACTGAGGGTTTTGGCGTGCAGCACCGAGCCCAGCGCCGAGCCGGCGATCGCCATGGGATTCATTGGGAAAAGAAATCCCATGCTCACGGCGCCCAACACAAAGGCATGCCCCAG
>JASFFM010000006.1:0-31875 GCA_050124295.1 Desulfobacterales bacterium
TTCCTCCTTGACGGAAACCATTCTGAGCAACGGTTTATCAGCGAACGAATTGAAAGTTTCGCTTCCTGTGGGCACAAATTAAACATCGGCGCACGATCCGACGCGAGGGCGCATCATGCTCCGAAAAGCAGGTCTTATCCGTCTCGCGATGGAAATTTGGCCTAGGTATGCCTGAGCAACACCTATGCCATACCATTGCAATGTTCATAACAAACTATTATTACATCGTTTAATGATTCATTGGGGGCATGCCGCGAATCGACCTGCGGTCCGAGAAAAGACACATTTGTCGGTTGTTGCCCCGGCAAAATACAAATTTGTCACTTTTCGCCACAAAACAATTTATTCAGCATTATCAGGCAGATGTCCACTCTCGCGCGCCGGGCGAGCGGATAACATACCTGAAATTACGCAAAAGAATCAAGGCGTAATTGATCTCACCCTCTTTTTTCAGTATATCGACAGGAGTTGGAAAAGGCCGCCCGTCAGGACCGACGGCCAGGAAGCAACCATAAACCTCTGCACAGGGATGGAAAGGACCATGAAGAGGCGCGCAACAGCCAACCACACGATGACGGACGGCGGCATCCACCGTCGTGAGTTTCTCCGCCTCACCGCCCTGGCCGCGGCTGGCCTGCTAAGCGGGTGCGCCACCAACCCGGTGACCGGGGAGAGCCAACTTATGCTGATGTCCGAACAGGACGAAATCCAGATCGACCGCCAGAATTCCCCCTACCAGCTGTCAGCCGACTATGGTATCACCCAGGACCGACGCCTGGAGGCCTATATCGATCAAACCGGCCAACGCCTGGCCGCCCTCAGCCACCGCCCCCGCATGCCCTATCGGTTCAACGTTGTCAACGCGACCTATATCAACGCCTATGCTTTTCCGGGGGGAACCATCGCCGCCACGCGCGGTATTCTGCTCAAGCTCAACGACGAAGGCGAATTGGCCTCCCTGCTGGGCCACGAACTGGGCCATGTCAACGCCCGGCACACGGCTCGCATCATGTCCAAGGCCAAGCTGACTCAGGCCCTGGTAGGGGGTGCTGCCGTCATTGCCGGCACCCAGAGCAGTGCCCTGGGCGACCTGACAGCGCAAATGGGCAGCATCGGCGCGGGTGCCCTGCTGGCCTCCTACAGTCGAGACAACGAGCGGGAGGCCGACGACTTGGGACTGCGCTATATGACCTCAGCCGGATACGACCCCCGGGGATTCGTGGAACTGATGGATATGCTGCGCACCCTCAATAAGCAGCAGCCCAATGCCGTACAGACCTTGTTCGCCACCCATCCCATGAGCGACGAGCGCTATCAGACGGCCGTCGACGCCACCCGCAGCCGCTACCCCCAGGCCAAGGGCAGCCTGAATCGGGAACGCTTTATGGATCACACTGCCGACTTGCGCCGCATACGAGGCGCCATTGAGGCCATGCAGGACGGCGAGAAGGAGATGGCCCGTACAAATTACGACCGTGCCGCCGCCCACTTCCAAACCGCCCTTCGCGGGGCCCCGCAGGATTATACGGCCCACATGCTGATGGCCAAGTGCCAGTTTGTTCAGCAACGGTTTGATCAGGCCGAACGTTATGCGGCAAGTGCCCGGGAGATTTATCCCGACGAGGCCCAAAGCTATCTCGTCTCCGGCATTGCACGCCTGCAAACCGGGCGTTTCAGTAATGCCTATCGCGACTTCGAAGCCTATGACACCCGGTTGCCCAACAACCCGGGAATCCTGTTTTTCAAAGGCTATTGCCGGGAAGGCGCCCAACTGCGGGAAGAAGCCGCCCGGCACTACGTCGCTTTTCTGAAAATTGTCCGCCAGGGCCCCCAGGCCGAATACGCTTACAACCGGCTGGTTGAGTGGGGCTACATCCGACCATGAAGGTCGCGTCCAACCGGGGAGTGACGCTGCGGCGACACGGAAGCCACACCGCACGCCGGAAGCACGGCCGTTACCGTGGCGCGAGGATACCCTTCGCCAGGCCGACCGGCCGGCACGATGATGAGCATTACGGGTAAACCACCATTTCCAAAGGGGGCCCATGTCACAACTGCCCGCTCGGCTGGCTACGGAAGCCCGGGACAAACTTGCACGCCTGACCGAAGCCGCCCGACGGTCCGGTCGCGATCTCACGATCCCGGCCGAGATCGCCGAAGAGAGCCTGACCGTTTTCGCCTGCAGCGATTTTATCAGCCGCACCTGCCTGCGGTATCCCGACCTGCTTGATGACCTGCTGCAAAGCGGTGATTTGCAACGCTCAATGCCCCCCGGAGCATATCCGGAGATGCTGCAGGCCTGTTTGCCGAGTGCCCGAAAAGCGTCCTTCGATGAGGTGGCGAAAAATCTCGGGGCCGCGCTACGCAGGGTGCGTCGTCGGGAAATGGTGCGGATTGCCTGGCGGGATCTGGCCCGCCGGGCCGACCTCGAGGAAACCATGGCGGACCTGTCCGCCCTGGCGGATAGCTGCATCCAGGGTGCCCTGACCGTTTTATACGACAGCCTCTGCCAGGCGCTGGGAACCCCCACCGGACCCGGCGGGACACCTCAGCTTTTGGTGGTCGTGGGCATGGGCAAACTGGGGGCCCGGGAGCTTAATTTCTCCTCGGATGTGGACCTGATTTTTGCCTTTCCAGAAACCGGCCGGACCAAAGGCGACCCGCCCTCGGTATCCAACGACGAATTTTTCACCCGGTTGTGCCGGCGGCTGGTCCAGGTGCTGGGCCAGGTCACCGCCGAAGGGTTTGTATTTCGTATCGATACCAACCTGCGCCCCTTTGGTGAAAGCGGCCCCCTGGTGATGAGCTTTGCGGCCCTGGAAGGATACTACCAGAGCCAGGGTCGGGAATGGGAGCGTTATGCCTGGATCAAAGCCCGCGTAGTGGCTGGGGATGTGCGCACCGGCCAGAAGTTGCTGACCATGCTGCAACCGTTTGTCTACCGGCGCTACCTGGATTACGGCGTCTTCGAGTCCCTGCGGGAGATGAAGCAAAAGATCGCCATGGAGGTCAAACGCCGGGGGATCGAAAAAAACATCAAACTGGGGGCCGGCGGCATCCGGGAGGTGGAGTTTTTCGGCCAGATATTTCAACTGCTGCGGGGCGGCGTTGAACCCGATCTTCAGGAACGCCGCATCCTGCAGGTGCTTGATCGTTTGGTCCGTTTTGATTTTTTGCCGCCGGATACCGGCATCGCCCTCAAAGCAGCATACCGTTTCCTACGCAGGGTCGAAAACAGGCTCCAGACCTACCAGGACCAGCAGACCCATGATTTGCCGGACGACCCGGACGGCCGCCTGCGGCTCGCCTGGGCCATGGGGTATGCTGACCCCGCGGCCTTCATGGCCGCCCTGGATGGCCATCGGCACCTCGTTCACAGCCAATTCACAACCCTGCTGGAACCCGTCGCCGATGATGCGCCGGAAACCGTTGATACCCGGCAGGTCGCCAGGCTGTCTTCCGTCTGGCATGCCTCGATCGACACCGAGCAGACCCAGGCCATCCTTAACGCAGCGGGTTTCGCCGACGCTCCGAACATCCTCGAGCGTCTTTCCTTTCTGCGCCGCCAGGCCCAAAAACTGAAATTCAGCAGTGAAGGGCAGCAACGCTTGGATCGACTGATGCCGCTGTTTCTCCTGGAAACCAGCCGGGCCGCGCAACCCGATCTTACCCTCGCAAGGATCGTCGATATTTTGGCCAATATCGGCCGGCGCACCACTTACCTGGCCTTGCTGGCCGAAAACCCGACCGTGTTGCAGCATCTCGTACGCCTGGCCGGAGCAAGCCACTTTATTGCCACCTTCCTGGCCCGCCACCCGGTGTTGCTCGATGAGCTCATCGATCCCCGGACGCTCTTTGGACCCCCGGACCGTAAAGAGATGATGGAAGATCTGGCCCGTACCTTGGCGCAAGTGCCGCCGGAGGATGTTGAATTTCTGATCGAGTCCCTGTGCATTTTTCGCCAGGTCAACACCCTGCGCGTGGCCGCCGCCGACGTGAGCGGGGTGCTGCCGTTGATGAAGGTCAGCGACCACCTTTCCGATCTGGCGGAGGTGATTCTCGCGGCGGTGGTCAAAATGGTCTGGCGGGATCTGGCCACAAAACATGGTCAACCCGAATGTCGGCTGGAAGGGCAGGCCTGCGACAACGGGTTTGCCATCGTCGGCTACGGCAAACTGGGCGGTTTTGAGCTGGGCTACGGCTCCGACCTGGACCTGGTATTTCTACACGCCGCTGCCCGGGGGCAGACCACCGACGGACCCAACCCTATCGACAACGCCCAATTCTTCGCTCGTCTGGGCCAGCGGGTCATTCATGTCCTGACCACCCATACCCGGGCCGGTCGGATTTACGAAACGGACATGCGGCTGCGCCCCAGCGGCAGCTCGGGACCCCTGGTCAGCCATATCGAGGCTTTTGAAAAATACCAGCGCGAAAGCGCCTGGACCTGGGAGCACCAGGCCTTGATCCGGGCACGCGCCATTAGTGGCGATCCGGCGCTTATGGCGCGCTTCCAGAGAATTCGTGAGGCCATTCTGATCCAGGAACGCGAACCGCGGAAACTGAAAACGGACGTCAGGGATATGCGCCGACGTCTGATGGCCGAAAACACCCCGCCGGAGGGCCACCAGTTCGACCTGAAGCAGGGGCGGGGGGGCATTGTGGACATCGAATTCCTGGTCCAGTACCTGGTATTGGCCTATTCCCGCAAACACCCGCAACTGACCCGCTGGACCGACAATGTTCGTCTCCTGGTCACCCTGATTGACAGCGGCATAATGGACCACACCACCGCCTACCGCCTGCGGGAGGCCTATTTGACCTACCGGGCGGCCGTCCACCGACTCAGCCTGCAGAATCAATCGCCCGTATTGCCCGCGCGCCGTTTTCAGTCCAAACAGGCGCAGGTCGTCCGCACCTGGGAGCAGTTCCTGGGAAACGGCTGACGTCCCTCTCCGTAATCAAACCATCGTATTCACGCCCCTATTGCGACATAGTTGTAATATATTATCGGTTAGATTTCATTTTTGTATTTTTTACTAGGCTTGCTGTCGTGCTTTAATATTAATATCATAAATTAAATCAAACTGATATGTCATTAGATAACACGCATAGGGTATTTGGCATGTCCTTTGCTGAATGGCATTCCAAATGGAACGCCGGTATCGGATGGTTGCAACTGACACCCCCCACGGAAAGGACCCCGCACCATGAAAAAAATTGAAGCCGTCATCAAGCCCTTCAAGCTGGATGAGGTCAAAGACGCGTTGAACAAGATCGGCGTCAAGGGCATGACCATCAGCGAGGTTAAGGGGTTCGGCCGCCAGAAGGGCCACAAGGAAAGCTATCGGGGCGCCGAATACCAGGTCGACTTCGTTCCCAAAATCAAAATCGACCTGGTGGTGGGTGCTGAAATGACGGACCAGGTGGTGGCCACCATCCAAGCGAGCGCGTCTTCCGGCAAAATCGGTGATGGCAAAATATTTGTACTGCCGGTGGGCGAAGCCGTTCGGATCCGAACCGGCGAAAGCGGCCGGGAGGCGGTATAAACCTTGACATTGACCACACGAGGATATGGAGCGCTATCGTGAATGATACGTATACTCATATTTATTGGCATTGCCGCCGCCAGCGCCTGGACAGGCGACGATCATCCGACGGGGCAAAATAACACAGCGGCCGTGGTCCCGGTAGAGGACCACGTTAGCACCCCTGAACGTTGATGGGGTCCGCGTTCATCATCTTCATACTGATCGATAAATCATCCGCCGGCCTGTTTCCCCTGGGGCAATCGACTAAGGGGTATCGATTGCCGGGCGCACGCCGGCATTGCCGACCCTGATGTCAAGGCCTCCTCCTGCGCCCTCAACGGATCAGCCCCCAGGGACGCAATGCCCGTTTCCACCCAACCGGGTCGGGGCGCGTCAAACCGCACCCCACCCGGCCTACCTTACCCTCCGGACACCCATCCATACGGGCATCCGCTTTTTTTACACGAAACCCGCCGATTTTAATTGACAAGCTTTAAAAGATAGACAAATAGACGGCCCATGGAAAAGCTGATCATCACCACCGCGCTCACGGGAAACGTCCCCACTCGCCAACACACCCCGCACGTACCGCTGACGCCGCAAGAGATCGCTCTGGATGTCGCACGCTGCGCCGACCAGGGCGCCAGTCTTTTTCATGTCCATGCCCGCGATGCCGAAGGCAAACCAACCCTCGACCCCGCCGTATTCAAGCACACCGTTCGTTTGATCAAAGCGCACAACCCGGATGTCATCATCCAGCTATCTACCGGCGCCCGGGCCGGAAAAGACCCTCAGGACCGGGCCAACCCGGTGCGACTGTTGCCGGAGATGGCTTCCTTTACGACGGGATCCAACAACCTGCCCGGTATCGTCTATGAAAACGCGCCGGACTTCATTCGGTTTCTGGCCCAGGTGTTCCACGATACCGGCGTCAAACCCGAAATTGAGGTCTTTGAAACCGGGATGATCAATAATGCCCTGCACCTGGTCAAGAAAGCACTCCTTGCGCCGCCATTGCATTTCGATTTCGTGCTGGGGGCACCCGGCGCCATGCCCGGCACGGTAAAGAATCTGGTATTTCTGGCCGAATCCCTGCCGCCCGAAGCCACTTGGACGGTGGCCGGCATCGGCAAAGCCGAAATCCCCCTGGCCACCGCGGCCATCGTCATGGGCGGCCATGTGCGGGTCGGTATCGAGGACAATCTTTACCTTCCCGACGGCACCCTGGCCACGAATGCCCAGCTGGTCAACAAAGTTGTCACCATTGCGCGCGAAGTGGGACGTGAGATTGCCACTCCGGATGAGGCCCGCAAGATCTTGTCACTGAAGCCCGAGGCCAAAGATCGCATTTTAACGCAAATTGACTGACCGCGGGGGCGGTCTGCCTGGCCGGGAAAGCAGCCCATCAAGCATACGAACAAGGGCCGATCCGCCACAATTACATTTTCGTAATATTTTAGACCCAGAACGACCGTCGCACCTTCGCCGCCCCCCGGGCCGTCATCCGGTCGAAGCCGACGGCTTGGGAACCCTGGCACCATCCTCAAAGGGAGGCCAACACAACCCATGAAAGCCTGCGATCACGTTTTTTACCGCAACCTACGCAAAGTTTATCCCGTGGCTGACAGGGCGGAAGGGATCTATATCTGGGATACGGACGGCAAGCGCTATATCGACGGTTCCGGCGGGGCCTGTGTGGTCAGCATCGGCCATTGCGTCCCCGAGATCCTGGAGGCCATGCAGACCCAATTCAAACGGGTCCCCTTTGTCCACAGCAGCCACTTTACCAACCCTGCCGCCTGTGAGTTGGGCGACCTGCTCCACCAGATGGCGCCTGACCCTTCGCTCACCCACACCTATTTCTTATCCGGCGGATCCGAGGCCGTCGAGTCAGCGGTTAAGCTCGTGCGCCAGTACTGGCGGGAAGCCGGCCATCCCGACAAATACAAGGTCATTTCACGCTGGTCGAGCTTTCACGGAAATACCACCGGCGCCCTGGCCTTGGGTGGTCACACGGCCCGCCGCAGCCATTACATGCCCATTTTCCAGCATACACCCCACATCGAGCCTGCCTACTGCTACCGTTGCGGATTCAAGGCAATCCCGGAGACCTGTGATCTCCAGTGCGCCGATGAACTGGAGCGCTGTATCAAACATGAAGGCCCCGAATCGGTCGCCGCTTTCATTGCCGAACCCGTCGTGGGCGCCACGGCCGGCGCCGTCGTACCCAAGGATGGGTACTGGCAGCGCATCCGGGCAATTTGCGACGCCTACAACATCAAACTCATTGCCGACGAGGTCATGACCGGTATCGGGCGCTGCGGCCGCAATTTCGGTATCGAAACCTGGGCTGTCGTGCCCGATTTGATCGTGATGGCCAAGGGACTAAGTTCCGGTTATACACCACTGGGAGCCGTCATGGTGAAGGAAGACATCCATGCCGCCATCCGGGACGGATCGGGCATATTCGTCCACGGCCACACCTATGGCCAGAACCCGCTTTCGACCGCCATCGGTGCCGCGGTGCTGCGATTCATCCAAAAAAATGCTCTCGTCGCGCGATCCCGGACCATGGGCGCCTACCTGCTGGACAAACTGGCGGCGCTCAGCGCGCTTGATATTGTTGGCGATATTCGCGGCCTGGGACTTTTCGCGGGCATTGAACTGGTCCGGGACAATGCCGGGCGAGCCTGGTTCGACCGCGATCTCAAAGTCAATATCCAGGTCGCCAACCAGGCTTTTGACCGGGGCCTCATTACCTATCCCGGCAACGGTGGCGTGGACGGCATCCATGGCGATCATATTCTGCTGGCGCCGCCCTTTACGATCAACAAGGACCAGATCGATGCCATGGTCGATATTCTGCAAGACGCCATCCACACCGTCCAAAGCCGATTGCCGTAAGGCGTGACAGGTCCCTCGGATCGAAGGCGGGACCTGCCGCAATCCGCTCTAGCACGGCTTCGCGAAGGCGAATCAACCCCTTTCCCATATCCCAGACCAATCGCACAATAAGTATCGCCAAGATACATATTTGTAATTTTTATTCGGTTTTGCATTGCAAATATGTAATATTTTTTCTTTCAATTTTTTGATATAAATACTTAAAGAATTGAATATTATACATTTAATTTCTCTTTCGCGCATGGCACAACTATTGCTGGAAACCCACGTACAGCGAATCGATTGGTTCATTGCCAGAGGGTGCCATGACAAAAACGAAACAAAATCCCGCGGATATTCTCCAAAACGAACGCCAACGTTTGATTCGTGCGTTGCCGCGTTCCACAGCCACGGAATTCATGCACGATATGGCCGGCCTGGTGGACGAATACTTCCGTACCAGTTTCGAGACCAGTGCTGTCGGCCCCCGCATGAATATGACCCGCAATCCCTATGCGATCATTGCCTTGGGCGGCTATGGGCGCAATGACCAGTGCGTTCACTCCGATGTGGATTTGCTCATTCTGTTCGAGAAAAGGGTTCCCGATACGGCCGAGGGCCTGATCCGGGAAATTGTCTACCCCTTGTGGGATATCGGGTTGGATGTCGGTCACGCCACCCGTTCACTGAAAGAGTGTCTCTCACTGGCCGGTAAGGATTTCGAGATTCTGACCCCCCTGCTGGACGCCCGATTCGTCTGTGGCATGTCGCGCCTGTACTCTGCGCTGGGCCAGAAACTGCGCCAAAAGGTGATCTTACGGTATACCCGTAAAATCGTCGATTGGCTGGTGGAAACCAACCAGGCACGACATGAGCGCTTTGGTGATTCGGCCTATCTGTTGGAGCCCAATCTCAAAGAAGGACAGGGCGGCCTGCGGGATTTCCATACCATGCTATGGATCGCACGGATCAAATCGGGGCTCTCCCAACTCCGCGACCTGGAATATCTGGGCTACCTCTCCCATGAAGAGTACGGTCAGCTCGAAGAGGCCCTGGCCTTCATTGCCGCCGTCCGCAATCGGCTTCACCTCATCCACGACCGCAAATACGATCAGCTGCATTTTGAATCCCAGCTGAAAATTGCGGCCTCCCTGGGCTACCGCAAAGCCAATGGCCAGCAGCCCGTGGAACGTTTTTTGGGGGATCTGCACGGCCAGATGGAATTCATCAAACAACAGCATCTCATGTTTCTGTTCGAACAGGGCTATGAGAAACGTTCCCGCCGTCGCAAGCGCCGGGCCAAGGTCACCAAAATTGAAGGCATCACCGTTCAAAAGGAAGCCTTGCATTTTGAGTCCTCGCGTCTGGTCTCGAATAGCCCCCTGCTGTTGCTGCAGATATTTCAAGAAAGCGCCCGGCTGCGTCTGCCGCTCGGGTCGGAGGCACGCCGTATCGTTCGTGAATTCAATCATCTATGCGATGAAGAATTGCGTTGTTCACGCGCCGCCGTGCGCTCCTTCGAAAAAATCCTGCAGGCCCCCGCACCAACCTTCAATGTGCTCAATGCCATGCTACACACCGGCATTCTGGAACGCTTCATTCCTGAGTTCCACGAGGTGGTCAACTGTATTCAATACGACGAATATCATATTTATCCTGTCGATCGGCATCTGTTACGGACCGTCAAAATCCTCAAACAATTCGCCGATGCGGCCAGTGCGCCACCGGATGACTTGGCCGTTCAGATCTATGCCGAACTCCATCAACGCCACCTGCTTTTATGGGCCGCACTCCTGCATGACATCGGCAAAGGTCAGCCCGGGGGCAACCACTCGGCCAAAGGCGAAGCCCTAGCATCCGGCATCCTGGCCGAGAAGGGCTATCGGCCGGCCGACATCGACACCGTGGCCTTTCTCGTGCGCGAGCACCTCCTGCTCGCCAAAACCGCCGCCCGACGCGATATCAACAGTGAGGAAACAGCCCTTTATTGTGCGCGCCGGATCAACGATGTCGACCGCTTAAAAATGCTCTACCTGCTAACCGTCGCCGATGCCATGGCCACAGGCCCCAAGGCCTGGAACAGTTGGACCGCCACGCTGCTGAAAGATCTCTTTCTCAAAATACTAAACTTACTTGAAAAGGGGGAACTTGCCTCGCGGGAGGCTGTGGCCAGTATCGCGCGCAAACGCGACGTGCTGATCGCGCAGACGCCCAAGCCCCGCAGGAAGGCCTTGGAAGCGCTCATCGAAGTCCTTTCTCCGCGTTATATCCTGAACGTCCCGCCGGAAGACATTCTGGAACACATCCAGCTCTATCAACGTCTGGGGGAAAAACGTGTGGACTGGACCATTGCACCATCGACGACTTCCGACACCCGCATCGTTACCCTTTGCGCCAGAGACCAACCCGGTCTCTTTTCACGCGTGGCAGGTGTGTTCACCTTAAACGGGATCAACATTCTGGATGCCCAGGTCTTTACCTGGCGCAACAATATCGCCCTGGATATTTTCAAAGTGCAGCCGCCTCCCGATCCCATCTTCGAAACCGACAAATGGGAGCGCGCCCGTCGGCACCTCCTCCAGAGCCTGGAGGGCAAACTGGACTTGCGCGGTCGCTTGCGTGCGCGCATGAAAAACTATCGTTCACCTCGGCCGGCCGCCATGGATCGGCCCCAGCGCATCGAGATCGATAACCGCACCTCGAGCTTCTTTACGATCGTGGAGGTCTTTGCCGAAGATTTTCCGGGAGTGCTCTTCAGCATCACCGACGCCCTCTTTCGCTGCCAACTGGATGTCTGGGTCGCCAAGATTGCCACCCATGTCGATCAGGTTGTGGATGTCTTCTATGTCAGGGATTTTGATGGTCAAAAAGTCGACGACCCCGACCAGGTCGCCCATATAAAAGCAACCCTCCACGCCGTATTACCACCCGTGAACGGGGCCTCCGAACCCCCCACAGAAAGGAAGGAAACAAAGCCTTATGATCGCAAAACTGCTTAACACCACGCTTTTCGTTCTCCTGCTTCCGGCAACCGCCCTGGCGGCCGAGGGTCTCGACACCGGGGATACCGCCTGGATGATCGTTTCAACGGCTCTGGTGATGATGATGACCCCGGCAGGGCTGGCCCTTTTCTATGGGGGGCTCTCGCGCTATAAAAACCTGCTTAACACGATCGCCATGACCATGGTCGCCTACTGCCTGGGAAGCATTATCTGGGTTATGTGGGGCTATAGCCTGGCTTTCGGTCCCAGTCAGGCCGGTCTGGTTGGCGGCCTTGATTTTATTTTTCTGAACGGCATCGGGGTGGACACGCTCTCCGGGACCATCCCCACCTATGTTTTTGTACTCTTTCAGATGACCTTTGCCGGCATTACCGTGGCGTTGGTCCTGGGTTCCATTGTCGATCGGATGAAGTTCATATCCTGGATCGTCTTTACGCTTTTGTGGTTGACCTTCATCTATGCGCCGGTTGCCCACTGGGCCTGGGGCGGCGGCTGGATGGGCGCCATGGGTGCCTTGGATTTTGCCGGTGGCACGGTGGTTCATATCAATGCCGGGGTGGCCGGACTGGTACTCTCCCTCATGTTGGGCAAGCGCATCGGCTACGGCAGGGAAGCCATGTTCCCCTCGAGTATAACACTGACCGCCCTCGGGGCGGCCCTGCTGTGGTTTGGCTGGTTCGGATTCAACGCCGGCAGTGAACTGGCGGCGGACGGGGTGGCCGGGTCCGCCTTCCTGGTAACCAACACCTCCGCGGCCATGGGTGCGCTTTCCTGGATGACGGCAGAATGGGCCATCACCCGCAAACCTACCGTTCTTGGACTCGCATCCGGTGTGGTGGCCGGACTGGTGGCCATAACGCCGGCGGCGGGCTTCGTCAACATGCCGGCCTCGCTCGTGATCGGGCTGGTGGCCGGCCTGATTGGGTATGTCAGTGTCTCCAAGCTAAAAAACATGCTGGGCTACGATGATTCCCTGGATGCCTTCGGGGTACACGGGTTGTGCGGCATCTGGGGCGCGCTGGCCACCGGGCTTTTTGCCAACCCGGCCATCACCGAAGGCGCCGCGGGACTGCTATACGGCAACCCCGGGCAGGTCTGGGTGCAGTTCCTCTCCATCATCGGCACGGCGGCCTTTTCAGCCGTCGGCACCCTGGCCGTGGCCTTCGTAACGAAGCTTATCACCGGCGGCCTGCGCGTCGAACAAGAGGAAGAAATCGCTGGACTGGACAATGCCCAGCATGGCGAGCGTGCCTTTGAAATTCAATAATGTATAACGCTACGGTCGGCTGGCTTCGGCCGGTCCAACAAGATCGTCAGGAGGAAACCGTATGAAAAAAATTGAAGCCATTGTCAAACCCTTTAAACTCGATGATGTCAAGGAGGCCCTCAACGAGGTGGGCATCCAGGGCATGACGATAACCGAAGTCAAGGGCTACGGTCGCCAGAAGGGACACAAGGAAATCTACCGTGGTGCCGAGTACGTGGTCGACTTCATACCGAAGGTGAAGGTGGAGGTGGTGGTTGGCGACGACCAGGCCGACACCGTGGTGGCCAAAATCCGCGAAGCGGCCAATACCGGCAAGCTGGGTGATGGCAAAATCTTCGTTTACAATGTTGAAGAAGCGGTTCGCGTGCGGACCGGTGAAACCGGTTCCGACGCACTCTAGTCGGCGCCGCAGGGCCGGCTTAGCGAACAGCCGATGGGAAAAAATGACAACCGTAATCGCTAGTCGATAGCATTCATTCGATCCACTTTTACCTAAGGAGGAACAGCATGACCCCTAAAGACGTATTGGCATTGGCAAAAGAGAAGGGTGCCAAGGTCGTGGATATCCGCTTTCTGGATTTCCCCGGTGTATGGCAGCATTTCACCGTCCCCCTGAATGAACTGGATGAATCCAGCTTCGAGGATGGCTTTGGTTTTGACGGATCCAGTATTCGCGGCTGGCAGCCCATCAATGCCAGCGATATGCTGGTGATCCCCGATCCGACAACGGCCAGAATGGACCCGTTTTACGAGGTGCCGACCCTCGTTGTGGTCGGCAACATCGTCGATCCGGTCACCCGGGAATCCTACACCCGGGATCCCCGCTATATTGCGCAAAAGGCCGAGGCCTACCTCAAGAGCACCGGTATTGGTGACACGGCCTTTTTCGGACCGGAAGCGGAATTTTTCATCTTCGATGAAATTCGCTTTGAGTCCTCCCGCCACCGGGCCTTTTATGAGATCGATTCCGTCGAAGGTATCTGGAATACGGGGCGCGATGAAGGACCCAACCTGGGCTACAAACCCCGTCACAAACAGGGGTATTTTCCGGTACCGCCCATGGACAAGTTCCAGGACCTGCGCACCGAGATGCTGCTGGTGCTGGAAGAGCTGGGCATCCCCGTGGAGTGTCAGCACCATGAGGTGGCCACCGGGGGCCAGGCCGAGATTGACATGCGCTTCCAGCCGCTGCTCCTCATGGGCGATCAGCTGATGTGGTTCAAGTACGTTCTCAAGAATGTGGCCGCCCGCAATGGCTATACCGTAACCTTCATGCCCAAACCGCTGTTCGAGGACAACGGTACCGGGATGCATACCCACATCAGTATCTGGAAAGATGGCGAGCCGACCTTTGCCGGGGACGGTTACGCGGGCGTATCCGAGACAGCCCTGTATGCCATTGGCGGCATCCTGAAACACGCCCGGGCCTTGTGCGCCTTTACCAACCCCACCACCAATTCCTACAAACGGCTTGTGCCGGGATTCGAAGCGCCGGTTAATCTGGCTTACTCCAGTCGCAACCGCAGCGCATCCGTGCGCATCCCCATGTATTCGGCATCGCCCAAGGCCAAGCGTATCGAGTTCCGCACACCGGATCCATCCTGCAACGGCTACCTGGCCTTTTCGGCCATGCTCATGGCCGCCCTGGACGGTATCGAAAACAAAATCGATCCCGGTGAGCCGCTGGACAAAGACATTTATGGCATGTCACCGGAGGAGCTGGCCGACGTACCATCCGCCCCCGGCTCGCTTCAGGAAGCGTTGGCTGCTCTGGCGCAAGACCATGCCTTCCTCTTGAAAGGCGATGTGTTTACCCAGGATGTCATCGACACCTGGATCGAGTACAAAACGGAAAACGAGGTCAATGACGTCAATTTGCGGCCCCATCCGCATGAGTTTTTCCTGTATTACGACATTTGATCATCCCCGTCACCCCGGGCATGCTAAAAAGAGGCCGCCGACATTCGAATGCGGCGGCCCTTTTTAGCGGCCCCGGCACCCCGCTGTAGGACGATTCAGAGAAACAATCCCCCCCACCCAAAAATACTCTAATCATATCCGTAATATCACATTGATTTTACCGTATTGTAAATAAGGCCCTTTTCGACTAACACCTTTCCTGACCGATAGACATGATTGCGTTATTCCGTCGCGGCGATGGCGAAACGCTGTGGAACACTAGGCGATTTAGGGAAGGAAAAATCATGCAGATGACCGGAGAGCAGTTGAACCGTATCCTGGCTCAGCAACAGGGCATCTCACAAAAAAAAGCTAAAGAAATCGTGGATATTATCTTCGAGAGCATGACGCAAACGCTCGCTATGAATGATCGGGTTGATATCCGGGGCTTTGGCACCTTCAAGGTCAAGCAATACGACGGTTATACCGGTCGTAATCCCAAAACCGGCGAGGCGGTCCAGGTCGACCCCAAGCGGCTGCCGAATTTTAAGGTTGGCAAGGCACTGAAAGAGCGCATCAATAATGGCTACATAGAGGATTGAGTCCGACCCGCAGCGCTAAAAACTCAGCCCAAAACCGGCCCCCCCGCCGCTTGTGCGATTACCAACCCCGATGCGCAGGGCCGGCGAATTCCCGCCCCCTTGACCCGAGGTCCATTGTTTGATTTCGATGGGCCGCAACACCGGTAAGGTGTACGGATAATCACCTACTTGACGCACAACATGGCCGGTGATCTCCCCAACAACCGTAATCAGGGTCAATTTCCGATAAGCCGCTGGATCGAGAAATTCCGGTGAAGCGATCAGCAACCGTCCTTCGGAGGCTCCGTCGAGCGAGGGTTTATCCGTGGCCGCCAGCGGCAGCTGAAGTACGAGGATTTCGGTCCCCGTAGCGCTGGGCGCTGTATCCAAGATCCTTCCGCCGAAGATGACCACTTCTCCAAGGTATCGTTCCGGCGCCGCTTGCAGGGCCGGGAATGAGCCCTGGTAGGTCACCATAGCACGTGAACTTTCCGAAACACCGGAAACACAGCCCGCAAGGCCCCAGATAAGGACGATAAAAAGAAGGTATTCGCCCTTGCAGAACGTGTTTTTATGTCGATCGGCCAATCGTTTCATACAAGATCTCGGGAAGGACTTTCGTCTGGCGCATGTCAACGCGCTTGAACCATCTCAGGCGGCACGGGCCAAGCCGGCCTGGGGATGCATCTCAAAATCCCATATCAGGGGGATGTGGTCGGAAAACGGAATTTGGGGCGCTTCGAACCGGCGGGCCAGGATCTCGGGGCTGTGGAGGATAAAGTCCAGTTGACGCTTGGGCGAGCGGCTGGGGTGTGAGGGTTTGCCCGCCGCATTGGCATTCAACAAGCCGGTTGCTCCCAGGAAGGACGTCAACTCACTTTCGCCGCGGAAAACATTGAAATCCCCGGCGACAATCACAGGCTTACCGGCCGCGCGCACCAGCGCATTCAGATCACGGAGTTGCTCCTGGCGATGACGGTATTGCAGAGAGAGGTGAACGATAAATGTCGTGAAGTCGAGCAGTTCAGCTTCGATCACCAAGCGTTTGAAGCCATGATTGAAGTGGTGGAAACGCAACGCCCGGATTGACTGGTTGGTGAGAAAAGCATTGCCCTGTTTGTTAAATAGCGGCAGTTTTCGCACCACGGAGTGATCACTGTATTTGTTTTCAAAAACATGGTGATGCTGGATCGCTTCCGCAATCAGGCGAGCCTGGTTGTTGCGGTGCGATCGGAATGATCCACTGTCGACCTCGATCAGCCCGGTGACATCCGGGTTAACCGATTTGATAAAGTCGGCGATGAGACGGAAGTTGTCGGTGGTGCGCTTGAGATAGCCGCTAAAAGGCACCGGAAAATGGACTTTCCAACCGGTGCCGGCCCCGTAACGAATGTTGTAGAGTAGAAACCGCATAGACCTCTCTATAAAACTGTCAATAATAATTGGTGTTGGGATTAAATAAACGTATATAACAGTCCAAAATAACCGCCGCGCACCCAATGTCAACCTTCAGGACGCATCCCGGCATAAACGATTCAGCGGACACCCGACTGAGCGAAGGCCGATAAAACGATCCAGGCCTTGACGTCCATGCGCTGGCCGACATCCGCACAGAGCGCCCGGGCTTCCTCGCGGTCTGCAAAAAGGGTCCGGATGTCCTCGGAACCCTCATTGGCCGCATTGGACGGTATGCCGTCACATTCCACAAACACCATCGCCACCGATTCGTCCGAGATACCCGATGAAGAATACACCGGGGGACTCTGCCGCAAGATACGGCGCAACGAAAGCCCCGTTTCCTCAAAAAGCTCCCGGCCACAGGCGTCTGCAATCGACTCGCCGGCATCCACCAACCCGGCCGGGAATCCGTACTGGTAACCCCCCAAGGGCACACGGAATTCTTCAATGACCACCATTTTTTGATGCCCAACGTGGTAGGGTACAATCACCACGGCATCCGGGATATCCCATTGCCCGGACATGAGACGCGGTGGGTCCTGGCGGGAGGCGAAAATCCAGGTCTTCGGAGTGCCGTGGCGGTCCTCATAATCGGTGCGGAAAAGATTGAGAAAGGGAAAGTCGCTGAGTTTGCGGGTCCGCAGGATATTCAAACCTGTCACTCCTTCCATGAATAACCAAATTCATTAAAGATAAATCGCACGCGGCCGATAACCCTTCAGATTTCGCAGGCCGCTGGGGCCTAGCGGTCTGATGTCGGAAAGGATGAGGACATGTCCCGCTGCTTCGTCATAGCCCTTGCGGCCGCCCTTTTGACCCTGCCCGGTTGCGCGCGTTACTATGGCCTGGTGGAAACAGATGGTGCCCTGATGGCCGGGTGCGACTGCATCGGCACCTTTGCCGAGACATCCAATCCGGGCCGCGAGGACGGCGGGGTAATCAAGCACTATGCTGATACAACCGGCGTCAAACAGCGTGTGCTGCAGCGGGCCGCCCAGGCCGGCGCCACCCATGTGGTATGGATGCACAGCTACAGCATCGCCGCCGCCGCCCAGGCTTACCGCTGTCCGCAAGCAACGCCCCGGGGCACCGCCGAACCCATTCCCGATGGCATTTGGGAAGAGGATCTGAACTGAAGCTCATAGGGCTAGAATTTGTCCCGCCGCTTGGGTATTATAGCCCCCCAGTGCCTCGACACGCTGCTTGAAACGATCGGTGCGGATCGTCTTCAGCAGGGTTTGAATACCCGCTCCGTCAAAAAAAACGCCGGGAATCACCAGATCGTACTGCTCCGTGACGACAGGAATGAAATCCAGTTGCAGCGCTTTGGCGGCCGCCTGAATGCCCAGGCCGACGTCAGCCGTGCCGCTGAGCACGGCAATGGCCACCGCCATATGGGTAAACTCCTCCTCCGTGTAGCCGGCGATATCCTCTGGATCGATCCCCAGGACCTGCAGCCGGTAATCCAGCAGAATACGGGTGCCCGCCCCGCCCTGGCGATTGATCAAGCGGATATCCGGCCGCACAAGATCCTCGAGGCCCTCGATACCCTTCGGGTTGCCCCGTGGCACGATGAGACCTTGATCTCGCATGACCAAGTGGACCAGCCGCACATCCTCGTTCGGCAAAAACTTTCGGATATAGGATCGGTTGTAGGTGCCGTCGGCGGTGTCCAACAGATGGGCTCCGGCAAGGTGGCAAACCCCGCGTTTGATGGCCATCAATCCCCCCATGCTGCCCACGTGGCTCGAAGACAACGAAAGACCCGATGCACCGCGACGAATCTCATCCGCGAGGATATCCAGGCTGTTGTCATGGCTGCCCACAATCAAAATGGTTCGATCAATCGTATCGGCGGCGCGAATCAATTCCGCCTCGGCCTGCTCGCCCTCCCGCAAGCCCTCCACATTGCGCGGAATGCGCACAATTCCGTCCGCCTCGGTGATGGAGGTGATGCATCCCGCTCCGCGTGGCAGGGGTGCGGCCACGATACGTTCTCCCACGCGGCCCAGTTTGACCCTCAAAAATTCCTCCGTGCCCAGTTTGGAGGGGATTTTACGGGCCGTCTCAACAGTAAGCGTTTCCGGTCGAACATCGGCTTGATGGATAAAGCGGCGCAGCAGGGGGCGCACGAACTGTTCGAAGGCGATGATCGCCGAAACGGGATAGCCGGGAATGCCGAAAACGGGCTTGCCCGCGACCTCCCCCACCAGCAAAGGTTTACCGGGCATGATCGTGACACCGTGCACCAGAACCTCGCCCAGCTCACTCACCACGCGCTTGGTGAAATCCTCAGAGCCGGCTGAAGACCCGCCCACCATCAGGACCATGTCAAAATCGCCCCGTACCGCATCATCGACGGTTTGCCGGATCTTCTCCGGGTTGTCGGTAACAATAGCGCATCGTTCAAATTGCCCGCCGGCCGCCGTCACCAAACCACCGAGCACAAAAGAATTGGTTTCCAGAATCTGGCCGGGCTGCAACCCGTCGGCGGCCGGCGTGCGCCAGTCCACCAACTCGGACCCTGTGGGAACGATCAGGACCCGTGGTCTGGCATAGACCGCGACTTCGAAGACCCCTCCGGAGAGAAGGGCGCCCACGCAGTAAGGCGTCACCACATGGCCCCGGGGAAAGAGAAGTTCGGTCGCCACGATGTCCTCGCCCATGCGGCGCACGTGCTGCCAGGGAAAAGCCGGCGCTTCGATTTCCACCCGGCCTTCCGCGAGCTCACGGACATGCTCGATCATGATAACGGCGTTGGTGTCCCCGGGCAGTGCATGACCAGTGTTGATGAAAAAAGCCTCCTCGTCGAGCTGGAGTTGCCGCGGGCTGGTCTCGCTGGTTCCGAAGGTATCCTCGGCCCGGACCGCGATACCGTCCATGGCCGCGGAATGAAAATTGGGCGAAGACATCCGGGCGAATACCGGTGCGGCCAGCACACGACCGACGGCTTCGGGCACCGGCACCGAATTTTTGCGTGGCGCGGCAGGCGCCGGAAACCGCTCGAACATGATATCGCGGGCGGTTTCCAGCGGTTTCATCTTTAGGTAGATGTTACGTTGCGTTGTCATTGCTCGATTCTCTCCTAAACCACGGCGGCCTTCCCCCCAAACCACCGTTTGCGTTCGCAGGCAACGCCGCTTCAACGCCCAAAACCCGTGTTTTCGTCCCCCGCACGGTGGTCAGATCATTTCGACGGCCACCGTGTCGCCTTTTTCAAGACCCTCGAAATGGGCCGCAATCCGGATCAGCCCATCCGCCTTGACCATCGTATGGATAAGACCGGATTTGCCCATCAGGGGCTCGGCCCAAAGCTCGCCCTGACGGCGCACGAGCCGAACGCGCACGAAATCGACCCGTCCCTGGGACGAGGAAAGATTGCGGGCCAGGCGGCAGGGTATTTTATATGCCCGACGGTACCGCGCGTCCAATCCACCGAGGTGCTCGATAAACGGCTTCACAAGGACCCTAAAAACCACCATGGCAGAGGTGACATGACCGGGGATACCCCACATGGGCTTGTTCCCTGAACGTGCCAGAATGGTTGGTTTGCCAGGGCTGATGGAAACGCCGTGCACCATGATCTCGGCATCCTGCTGGGCGCTGAAGGCATCCATGGTGAAATCCCGCATCCCCACGGAACTACCGCCGGATATAAGGACCATATCGTTTTCGGACAGCGCCCGTTTGCAGGTGGTTTTCAACAGCGTGTCGTTGTCCTGCACGATACCGTATCCCCGGGGCTGGCCACCAGCGGCAACCGTCATGGCGGCCAGGGTTGTGGAATTCACGTCCCGTATTTGTCCGGGTCCCGGCACACTGCCGACGGGAACCACCTCGTCACCGGTGGAAATGATACCGATGCGGGGTCTGCTGAAAACACGCACGGTTTCACGGCCCAAGGCGGCCAAAAGACCGGCCTCCTGGGGGCGTACGGGCTGACCAACGGTGAGCAGGCAATCACCTGACGCGATGTCTTCGCCCTTCTTCACCACGTGCTGACCCGGGGCGACACTTTTATAGATTTCAATGGTGGCGTCATCGAGCATCTCGGTATGCTCGACCATCATGACCGCATCGGCCCCCGGCGGCAGCATGCCGCCTGTGGCGATCCGCAGGGCTTCGCCCGGGCCCACCCGGGTGTCCGCTTGTTCTCCCATGGCGATCGAACCGGCAACATTCAGATAACCGGGATTGCTTTCGCTCGCGCCAAAAGTTGCCGCCCCCTGCAGGGCATAGCCGTCCATGGTGGCTCGGTCAAATCCCGGGATATCCAGATCGGCCGTCACGTCCTCCGCTAAAATACGGCCAAGGGAAGACGATAGGGACTGGGCTTCCGACGACACCAACGGAAAGGCAGACCGCCAGGCGAACACATCATCAATATCAACAACCTTGAAGAAATTTTTCATCATACCCCATCGGCCATATTCAGGGCGCTTGGCCCCCCGGAGGCCTTCTTGCCACGCCATTCAGGCGGGTGGCCACTTGGCCCCCAATCTATTCCGGCGCTTGCTTTTGTCACCCGCACGCCATAAGTTGTCTTATCAACCGAACGTTTCGAAAAATCAATAGGTTTGAAGCGTTTGAAGCATGACCCGAGCGATCCATGGCGGCCATCGGAATGATTCATCAATCCGTCTATCGGAAACCGGCGGGAACCGGCACGCGATCCGCAAACCCTCGGTTAAGGGTCACTGACAGCCTGTTGCGAGAAGCAATCGAAAGGTTCGGTGGTCCTTGTCAATAACCAATAATCGAAGGCTTTCTGATGAACACCATTCGCCGGGTTGTGCGCGCAATTAGTTGCAAATTAATGAGAAAAGAGTATAATCCCCTAAATTCAGATGAAAAATTAACCGCCGAAAACCGTTTGGCAACCGAAGAGGAAACTATGACCGAAACACCGGATGCGCCAGTGCCTTCCGAGCGCGCCGACAAACCTGCTTTTCTGACCAAAACGACTTTTGACAGCTTTGATCTACCGCCAACCCTTTTGACCGGCCTCCACGATGCGCATTTTGAGCAATGCACCCCCATTCAAGCCCAAGTCCTGCCCGTGGCGCTTGAAGGGAAGGATATCGCTGGCCAGGCACAAACCGGCACCGGGAAAACCGGCGCCTTCCTGGTCACCCTATTTACCCGTCTTCTCAAGCTTACCGATCGCAACCCCCTTATCCCCTCGGCCCTGATTGTGGCGCCCACCCGGGAACTGGCCTTTCAGATCCATGAGGAGGCCCTGCTGCTGGGTGCCCACACCGGTTTGAGGTGCGCCCAGATCGTCGGTGGCGTGGATTATCAGAAGCAGGCCGAACTCCTCAAAAAAGGCGTTGATATCGTTATCTGCACGCCGGGCCGCATCATCGATTATTTCAAACAGGGTATTTTCAAAACGAACGGCATCAAAATCGTGGTCATTGACGAGGCGGACCGTTTGCTGGATCTGGGCTTCGCCAAAGACATGCGCTTCATTCTGCGCAAACTGCCGCCCTACGAAAAAAGGCAGTCCATGCTGTTTTCGGCCACGCTTTCCCACCGGGTGCTCGAACTTACCTACGAATACATGAACTTGCCGGAATTCATCTCGGTTACGCCGGAAGAGGTGACGGTTGAGCGTATCGAGCAGTCCTTGATTCATGTTGGGCTGGAAAGCAAATTGTCGCTGCTGCTGGGCCTTCTAAAAAGGGAGGACTGGCATCGCATGTTGATTTTTTCCAATACCAAAGCCGGTGTGGAATGGCTGGCCGAAAAACTCAAGGGCAACGGCTTTCCCGCAGAAGGCATAACCGGCGATCTTCCTCAGCGCAAGCGCTTTCAACTCATGGAACAATTCAAAAACGACCAGGTTAAAATTCTGGTGGCGACGGATGTGGCCTCACGTGGCATCCATGTCGAAGATATCTCTCATGTGATCAACTACGATCTGCCCCAGGACTCGGAGAGTTATGTCCACCGGATCGGGAGAACCGCCCGGGCTGGAAAGTCCGGTCACTCCATCTCGCTGGCCTGTGAAAATTATGTTTTCCATCTTGAGCCCCTGGAAGAAATGCTGGGTTATAAACTACCGGTCGTCTGGCCGGACGACAGCTGGTTTGCCAAAGATCAGGCCGGACCGGTAAAAACATCCCGACGCGCAAAACCCAAACATACCGGACGCAGGCCGGCACGGCCCCGCAACGGGAAAACCGCCGGGCGCGCTCCTCGTCAATCCGCGGGCAGCCGTCTGCAGGCCAAGATAAAAAGCCGGCCGCCCAATTATTTCCCGGGATCTTTTTTCGGCTTTGCGCCACCCTCCGATACCGCCGATATACCTCCGGAACCGGAAAGGGAATCGGCCGGCGGGGCGGAGCCCGCCAAAAAAAAGCGACGACGGTGGCGACGCAAGAAAAAGAGCACGGCGCATAAGTCGGACGCTTCCGGATCTGCACAAGATAAACCGGCCAAGGTGAACACGGCTAAATATGGTCAGGGTCAGCCTGAAGCGCCGCAAAACGCGGAATAAAGCCATTAACGACACCGCAATTTCAGAATGACGTTGGTGGGCGCCCACTGGGCGGCACCCGAGGTGAGGCCGCGATTTTTCCTTGATCTTTCCTCGCGGTTGACTATGTTGGTCCATGGGTCATGTTTTCGACTTCAACGATGCCAAGGATTATGACCGGTGGCTGAGAAGCCCGAACCGTCATTTTGCGGCCGAGCTTGAAAGTCGACTGATGACCGACATGCTCAACCCGCTTCCCGGCGAAACCCTCCTCGATATCGGTTGCGGCACCGGCGCCAGTTTAAAAACTTTTCTTGATTCCGGTCTGCAAGTGACCGGGATCGATCCCTCCCCCTACATGCTGGATATCGCCATCCGCCAGGTGCAAGGGCGCGTTGATTTCTATCAGGAGTATGCCGAAGATCTCCCTTTTGGTGACAATTCGTTCAACTATGCGGTCCTCGTGACCACCCTCGAATTCGTGGAAACCCCGCTCAAAGCCATTGAAGAGGCCTGCCGGGTGGCGAAAGACCGTGTCTTTTTGGGTGTTTTAAACCGGTACGCCATCAAAGGTATACAACGGCGGGTAAAAGGCATTTTTTCGCCGACCATCTTCAACAAAGCGCGCTTTTTCAGTGTTTGGGAAATCAAGCAGATGTTCAACACCCATCTGGGCAAAACGCCCATGTCCTGGCGGACCGTATGCCAGTTGCCCGCCACACCGAATGGTCTGCTCTCGCGGCTGGAGCGATCTCAGCTTATCCAGCGGTGCCCGTTTGGGACCTTCGCCGGCGTGGTGGTTTCTCTGGTGCCAAGGTTTCGCACCCGCCCCTTGACCCTGCGCTACCAGGCGGGAAAAGCCTCCCAGCCTTTACCGGGACTACCATTGTTGTGCCCGTAAAGAAAGGATTGCATGGAAGCACTCCTCTATCGCCCCCTCGAAAATGGCGTCGTCCGCTGTGCCTTGTGCGCCCATCGATGCAAAATTTCACCCGGCCATCGCGGTATCTGCCAGGTGCGCGAAAATCGAGACGGTCAGCTGGTGTCGCTGGTCTATGGTAAGCTGGTTGCCCAGCATGTTGACCCCATTGAAAAAAAACCTCTCTTTCACCTGCTCCCGGGCAGCCGCACCTATTCCATCGCCACCGTAGGATGCAATTTTAAATGCCGTTTCTGCCAAAACGCCGATATTGCCCAGATGCCCTCCGACCACCAGGGGGCCATCGTCGGAAATCCGGTGACGCCGGATGCGGTCGTGGCCCAAGCCAAGGCCAACGCCTGTGCAAGTATTGCCTACACCTACACCGAACCCACCGTTTATTTCGAGTTTGCCTATGATGTCGCCCGCAAGGCCAAGGCCGCCGGCCTGCGCAACATTTTTGTGACCAACGGTTACATGACTGAAGAAGCGCTGGCGATGCTCCTGCCGGTTCTGGACGCCGCCAATGTGGATCTTAAAACCTTTTCCGATCAATTTTACCGCGAAACCTGCGGTGCTAAACTGGCCCCTGTCAAGGAAACCCTGATCCGCATGAAACGGGGAGGCATATGGGTAGAGGTCACCACGCTGCTGATTCCCGGCTTAAATGATTCGTCGGAGGAATTAGAAGCACTGGCGCGCTTCCTGGTCGACGACCTGGGCCCTGAGACGCCCTGGCACATCAGTCGCTTTCACCCGACCTACCGCATGACCGATCGCCAAGACACGCCGCTGGAAACCCTCACGATGGCACGCGATATCGGAATGGCCGCTGGACTGCGCTACGTCTACCTTGGCAACGTCCCCGGCAGCGGGGGGGAGAACACCCTGTGCCCCGAATGCGGCAACATCGTCATCAATCGTTTTCACTACCGCAGCCGGACCAACCTGATCGACGCCACGCATTGCGCTTACTGCAACCAGTCCATCGACGGCATTTTCTGATGGGAAGGCGCCCCGAACGGTGTTTTGTTATCCTTTGGGAACCCGCCCGGGCAGGCGAATAAACTGCACCGCAAGAAGCGAACACATGGCCAGCAGGGCACCACCGAGGAAGGGTATGCGATAGTCCACCATCCACAACATGCCGCCGATCGCGGGCAACATGACCGCGGCGACATGGTTGATGGTGAATCCGACCGCCATACTGGGGGCGATATCGCGGGGGTCACTGACCTTCTGAAAATAGGTTCGAATGGCAATCGCAAAATTAAAAAAGATATGGTCCAGGATGTACAGCACGGATACCATCCATTTGACCTGCACCAGCGCGTAAGCCAGGAAGATGACGATCATGCTGGCGTATTCGAGGGACAACACCCGGCGTTCACCGTACCGGACGATGGCTTTACCGATCATCGGGCTCAGATAGTAGTTGACCGCGTTATTGATGACGAACAGAAGGGTGATCTCCTGAACCGTGAATGCAAATCGCTTCACCATCAGAAATACGGCAAAGGCGATAAAAATCTGCCGGCGCGCGCCGGCCAAAAACGTCAGCAGGTAAAACAACCCATATCGGCGGCGAAAAACCATACGCTTGCGCTGCAAGGGCAGGTTCGCCCGGATCGGGTTTTGCCCGAACCCCCATAAACCGATGCCGCCAAGGAGAACGCCCATCATCAAATAAATGGTTTTATAGGACAGAAAAAAAACCACACCGTAGATGGCCAGTCCGATGGCGATATTTGTAGCGGCCGCAAAGCTACGTTGGCGGCCGAATACCAGGGGTGCCGTTGTCTGGTCGAAATACTGGAGGGTCAGAGACTGGTTGGTGGTCTCGTAGTAGTGAAATCCAAAGCTCATGATGAGCGTCGTTAACACGAGCCCGCCCATGGATGGCAGCAGGCCGGTCATCCCCACACCGACCCCCAGGCAGAGAATCGATAGCGCGGAGAGGCGATGCTCGCGCATGACCAGGAGAATGTAAACCGCCAACAGGGCCAGGAAACCGGGGATCTCCCGTACGGATTGAATGATTCCCACCTGGCTACCATTGAGCCCGGCCACTTCGACCGCGAAATTGTTGAACAGCGTACGCCAACCCTGCAGACCGAGGGCGGAGGCCACGGTCAACACGAGCAGGTAGCGGTACATGGGGTCTTGCCGGACCAGTCGATCCATCCCGACCATCCTCGATGCGGTTGCGGGACCGCTACAAACGGTCGGGCCACCACTGGATAAACAAATTAGGTATATTATTACTGTTACTTGACGAATTATTTAACCATATCGAAAGCCCGGTTCAAAATTTTGAACATTTCGTGTTGGAAATTATTTCCAATATAGACGATAGGTTATAACGATTTGCCCGATTCGGTGTTTATATATTTGAATTTTGGGGGCTATCATGGCGACGATACAAGGATTGAGGATGAACGAAACAAGACCGTTAACGGTTATAATATGCTGTAATAACACATAAAGCTAAAAAATTGGCTAAATATTTATTTTTTGGCACACCGCTTGCTTATCCCTAATGACAACCTAACCTAACTTTTTTCAGTTTTCCTCCTTAACGGTTATTCGATGCTCGAATAACCGTTTTTCTTTGGCGGGTATCGGCGCCCCAGATAATCGGTGATCGATACCACGTTGTTGCAGGGCATGGAAGCACAATCCCGCCTCTTGGGCTGCATGCCACACCCGTGGCCAAGCCGATGCGCTATCCGGAAGGGCCATCCCATCTTCCAGCTAAGAAACCGTACGCTTATCCCCGTGGGCGATCAGCAGGCCGCTCCAACAGACCCGAACTTACTTGCGCGCGGCCGCCGTGGCGTTTCAGATCATACGCGGACGTTATGGCAAAGATGGCCTCGGTCGATCGCAAGAAAGGGCTTTGGGGACGGAGATTGGGCCCGCATTCGGTGCCGCTGGAATTTTCACTCGTTCCCCGCGTCCCCGGATTTGGATTGGCGCAGCCGGCGAATCAGTCCGCGTAAACGGGCCAGACGCTGGGCGAGGCGAATTTTGATTTGATGGCCCGGATTTTCCGTTCTGGCGGTGGCTGCTTTTGGGGAAGCCTGCGATGCTTTCGTCTGCAGTCGTTGCCGAAGGCGTTGGGCCAGGATCTCGATTTGGGGCGGCAAGGGCCGGATCGCCTGGGCGGCCTCATACAGGGACAAAGCCTGCTGATCAACCCCCCGACGGGACAACTCCATGGCAAAGGCAATTCGCAGACCCGTAGGATGGGCGTTTTCAGGCTGGTCTTGGGCAATGATGGTATCAATGGCACCCGCAACCGCTTGAGGGCCGTATACCAGCAGCAGGCAGTCGGTAAGCCCCTCGATGTAATCGACAAACGGTTGTTGCAGGCGAATCAGTCTACGGTACTCCTCGATGGCGGCTTCACAAAGGCCGATACTTCCGAGCGCCATCGCACACGTGTTGATGTCGGCAGGGCTCTGGGCGTCGCCCCAGCCATCACGCAAGATACAAAGCTCACGTTCGGATACGACTTCGGACAGATCGACATCCAGTTCCGCCAGATCGTCTTCCAACCGGCTTATTTTTTCCTGTAATGATGCCGCCAGACTGGGGCCCAGGGTGCCGGTTTCATCCAAGACTTGTCGATAAAGCTGGCGGGCTTCTTCCAGCAGGCCTTGGGAACGGTATAATTCAGCTTCCCGGCGGGTAAAAGCAATGGTCAGTTTATTCGTCATGGAAATATCGCTGATAAATTCACGCCTATGCCATACAACGGACCGCCGTTGAGCGTCAATGGCCTCGTCAACAAGAAGGTTGGGTTCAACCGCGGCGTCTTTCCACCGGTAACATGACGCAAAAAAGAGCCCCTGTGTCCTCCGGACCGGCGACCTCGATCGTACCGCCATGGGCCATGATGTGGCGCTGTGCAATGGACAACCCCAGACCGGTGCCGCCCGACAGATGACGGTCGGTCTTGGTCGACATGTAGGGGTCGAATATCGCCGCCCGCAACGCCTTGGCGATCCCCGGTCCGCTGTCCTGGATTTCGAGCCGGATAGACGGACGGCCGCTCGGCAATATATCATCCTCAAGCCGGATGACGATCGTACCACCATCCGGTGTGGCTTCCATCGCATTGGTCAATAGATTGTTGAAGGCTTCCTTGATTTTGTCCTTATCGAGCCGAATGATTGGTGCCGCGAGGTTGAAATGGGTTTCAATGCCCAATTGGCGCTGCTCGGCCAAGGGGGACTTCAAGGCCACGACGGTCTGGATGACCTCCCGTATATCCGCAGAACCCAACCGGATCGCCTGTTTTTTACCCAATTCGAGCAGGACACCGACCAAATGGTTCACCCGCTGCGTCTCATCCCTGGCAACCGGATAAAACGAGGTGCGGAAATGATCGTCATTCCACTTGGACGCCAGAAGTTGCATGAAGGTTGAAACGGATGTCATGGAGTTCTTGATCTCATGGACCAGGTCGGCCACTTCGGACATGGTTTTGTGGATGACCTCCCGGGAGACATTGTGCTTTTGATCCTGGCGTTCCAAACCGATCGGCCTCCTTTCCCGCAACTGGACGCCTTAACTGAATGCGCACGAATTCACCGGTCCCGCTGGCGGGGATTTAGGAAAATCACCCCAGGGCATGGGGTGGATAGATGTTCCCCATTCTAACACAGCATCTCAAAATGGCCTAATGCAGGCTCCCCGTGCACCTTTTTCTGTGCATGCATGCACAATTTTGAGTGCACCCACCCAACCCTTGGATTTGACGAACCCGCCAAAGTATGATGCAATCTTTCTGCCGGCATTTCACAATTAAAACAAAGAGAGAGGGAGGAATGGAGTCCGTTTGCCATGACCAAGGGCCACAGCTATTCGATCCTGATTGTCGACGATGAAAAGGGTGTACGCGAATCTCTACGAATGGTTTTACAGGACGATTACGACCTCTATTGGGCGGAAACCGGTGAGGAGGCCCTGCGGCAATTCGAATCGCGTTCCGTCGATATTATCCTTCTCGATATCATGCTACCGGATATCGACGGCCGCCGGTTAATTCAAAATTTCAAGGCCATTGACGACAATGTCGAAATCATCATGGTCAGTGCGCTCAAAGATCTTCGCTCGGGCATCGAGGCCATCAAAAGTGGCGCCCATGATTACCTGGTCAAACCGTTTGATGTGGAAAACGTAAAGGCCATCGTCGCACGGGCGATGAACAAGAAAACGCTTCAGAAGGAGGTCCTGCTCCTCAAGCGGGAAGTCGATCATTGCCGGCATTTCGAGACCATGGTGGGCCGCAATCCGGAAATGAAAAAAGTCTTTCGCATGATCGCCACCATTGCCCCCAGCGACGGTACGGTGCTTATCCAGGGCGAAAGCGGTACCGGCAAGGAACTCGTCGCCCGCGCCATCCACAACCAGAGTGGACGCGCCCGGAATCCTTTTGTCGTCATCAATTGCGCCGCCATTCCGGCGACATTGATGGAAAGTGAGCTTTTCGGTCACCGCCGGGGGGCATTTACCGGGGCGTCCACAGATTGCCCCGGAAAGCTTGAAATCGCCAACACGGGAACGGTTTTTCTTGATGACATCGATTCGCTCTCGATAAAAATGCAGGCCAAACTGCTGCGGGTCATCCAGCAGAAGGAATTCGAACGGATCGGGACCCATCGCATCATCAAGGCTGATATCCGCATTATCGCTTCATCCAACCAGGATCTACTGAAGCTTGTCTCCGAAAATCGATTTCGGCAGGATTTGTTTTATCGACTCAACGTGCTGCCCATATCCCTTCCCCCGCTGCGCAAACGTCGGGACGATATCCCCCATTTGCTCGACCATTTCCTCAACGTGCACGCCCAGCGCAAAGGGGAAGCCGCCAAACAACTGACACCGGCCGCCGTCGATCACCTGACCGCCTACCACTGGCCGGGCAATGTCCGGGAATTGGAAAACCTGGTCGAACGCATTTGCACCATCAACCCGGAAGGGACCATTCGCCTGGGCAATCTGCCCCACCTGGCAGCCATCGCCTCCCCCCAAGAAAAACCCTCCCTGCGTGAGGCCACTCAAGCCTTTGAAAAACAATACATTCAGAGCGTCTTGGAAGCAGCCAAGGGAAATAAGGCTGAAACGGCCCGCCGGCTGGGCATCCACCGCAACACCCTGATGAGCAAAATTAAAGAACTGGACATCGTGCTCTTCCAATAGAGGCAACAACAGCATTGGATTACCAAAGGGCTTTGGAGTGGTTGATGGATCGGTCCATTGAGGTCCGAGAGGTGCCTGGTGGAGAGAAAATAGGGTTTCGGTGAACGAATGCGGCTAGCCTGGTTGGCCGGGCGGTGTTCGGCGGTGCATCCTACCGGAGACCTGCCGCAAGGGGTCGCTTAGAAAAATAAGTCCTTTCCAAATGAAGTCTATCCACTTGTAATTTATTGATATATGGTTTTAGTGCACAAAATTAAGGGCGTTTTCCGACCGAAAAATCCATCGACCTGCCGTTTCTAGGGCGATTTCGGCCGGCGAAATTGGTCACCATCCAGCGCCACCCGCGCCAGCCCCTTAAAAAAGGTGTAGTGAAATGAACTGCCGGCACCGGTGGCCGCGCGAAGATCGCGGACACCCTTTTCCCAGGCGTCGCTTGCCATCAATCCCCGACGCAAGGCTTGGGACGCCACGCCCTCAATCATGGCGATAAATGTCTTGCGACTAAACCCCTCTTCCCATTCGGGTCGGCTCTCATCCACGTATACGACCCGGGGCGACACCCGCACATTTTCAAACCCCGCCTGCTTCAGCAGAGGATAGAGTCGCCGACCGATCAGGGCGTCTCCACCGCATTCGGCCTGCAGATCGATCAGGCACTGTACCACCTGCCGTGCTTCAGGGGTCTCTGGGTGGCAGTAAAACGACCCGTGGTCCCCTTCAATGGCGGTCAGTGTGCCGCCGGGGGCCAGGACCCGTTTCAATTCCCTCAGGGCAGCCGGGGGCCGGGTCAGGTGCTCGAGTAGGAAGCAGACCATCACGTGATCGAAGTGGCCCTTTGGAAAAGGAAGCCGGTAAATATCAGCCTGTGCGAATATCACCCGCTGTGCACCAAGCCGGCGCAATCGTTCTTTGGCCACCGTCAGGGCGGTCTCCGACAAATCGATGGCCATGAATTCAGCACCCGGGCAGCGGCGGGCCAGAATCTCCGTCTGGGCGCCGGTGCCGCATCCGGCCTCCAGGACCGTATGCCCCGCCGGAAAGCGCGTATCGTGGTGCAAGAGATCTTCCAGGGTGCGTGCCTGGTCGTTGAGTCGTCCGCCCTCGGATTCTGAAAAGCCGTGTACATAATTGTTCTGCATGATCCCAACCCCCTAATGGATGTCTGGAAAGGGCACCATAACAACGCGAGGCGTAGTGGTGTTTCTTGTTGACAAAGAGCAACCATATCAGCCCGAACATTCTATGAACAACATGAGGCCCATTTGTTTGGGTGCATGCTTCCCTGTCCTAACCAAAGGTTGCCGCAAATATGTCCGGCAACTACTTGTGAGCGACGCATTTCAGAACGCAGCGCATAGCATTTTCACCCGGCGGGCAAGCCTTCGGCATCCCTTTCCGGCCTTATCAGGAACTTGCGGTGGCATGCGGTCCGCGGCGCGCCGGAATGCCTTGTCAATGAAAGCCGCCAACACGGGTAATATTCCGGTTAGAATGGCGGCCAAATGAAGCGCTCAAAAAAACCTGTGGCCCGCCAGGCCCTCCCCCGGGCTTTCGCAGGGCCCCGGTAAAACCGGTTCTCAGCACCCTTGCCATCCGCCCGGGCGAACTGATAGAAAGCCTGCATTCAAGCTGTTCAAGCGGACG
>JASFFM010000007.1:0-30263 GCA_050124295.1 Desulfobacterales bacterium
CTCGGGGCTGACAAACAGATCCAGCAGTTCATCCGGCGGCACCGGTTTCTCCGGATCGAGCAGTTGGGATTCCGGCACCCATTCATCCACCTCGGCAGGAATCTCGGCCGACAAGGGCATCAGGGTGCGTGCCCCGTCGCGTAACGATTCAATCGCCGGTATGATGGCACCGTGTGTTTCGATCGCCCGGGCAACCGCCTCGGTCTTCTTACCCAGGTGTTCGGCCAGCAGACGCGCCCGGATGCCGGCGATCGCTTTGCGCAGGTTATCGTCTTCATCCGTGGCGGCGATGGCCAGATCGCATTCCGAGTCAAGCCCCATGGATCGATTGCTCAGGTTCGAAGAGCCGATGCGCAAAAAATGGTCGTCGACGATCATCACCTTGGCGTGCACCATCAGCGAACAGTGTGGCGCCTTTTCGAGCCTGACGTAATAGATCCGCAACCGGTCGTGATGATCCGCGGCCCGCAATCCCGCCACCAGCCGGCCACGCAAGACGTCCATGGTGTGTTGCTCCAGCCAGCCGCCGGTTTTTTCCGGCATGACGATGACGATTTCCGGGCCGTCCTTGTCCTCGAGGCGTTTTTCCAGCGCCTCACCGATGCAATTCGCGCTGAGGTATTGGTTTTCAATATAGATGGCATGACGGGCGGCCGCGATACTGTCACGATAGAGCTGTCGGACTTCCTGCACTTGCGGCTGGTCTTCGTAGGCCGGCAGCGTTCTTGCGATGGCGATCCGGATGTCACGAAAATCAGGTTTAAGGCACGGGGGCCACGGGTCGGCTGACGCGTCCGGTGTCGACATGTCAGGGCGATCCCCTTCGGATCGCTCCCAACGTTCGCGAACCAGTTTACCCATTTCCGCAGCTGCCGGACCGTCCACGGCCATCTGGACGTCGTGAAAGGGCGGGTAGGTTTCACCACGGGGATCCACCCGCCGATCGTCCCGGGGCCGATGCCGGGGTGTATCCCAGCGCCACTGGCTCACATCCAGACCGCCCACAAAAGCCAGAGCGTCATCGATGACGATCACCTTCTGGTGCTGGGAGGCGCCCACGGGGTGGTGCCCATCCAATCCGAAATGAACGCGATTGTGGGTGCGCCACTTGAGTTTGTAGCGCGGGAAGAATTCGCGTTCCATGGCATAGATCATGGCGAAATCCCAGCTCAGGAGGTAAATCTGCAGGTGGGGCTTTTCGTCCGCCAGACGATCGAGGAGTTCCCCCAATCTTTCCGGATAGCCATCGGTATCGTCATCGCGAATTAGACGCACTTCACTGTGCAAATCCCATCCGACGATGAAAATGGAAGCTTCTGCCCGACGAAAGGCCTGGTGCAGGGCCTGATAGTAATCCGCACCGTCGATCACCACCGCGGCGCGATGCGCCGCTATACGGTGATGGCAGTTATGCGATGGCTTGAATAGCGTTTCCACTATCCCTTGAACCGTGCCGCCGCGTCATCAAGCGCGGTCTTCAATTCTGTAAGCGCCATTTCCGTACCCGCTTTGAGGTCCGCAAAGGCGTTTTCGCCGGCGTCTTTCAACTGAATCAGTTTTTGCCGGATCTGTGCGCTTCGCTCCTGCAGCCCGTCGACCTGCTTCTCAATCCCAAGACGGGCGCGGGCATCGGCCTGTTTGGCTTGGGCTTTAAGCTGCGCGATACGCGCCGCGAGCTCTTCCAGCCGGGCTTCGGCCAGCCGCTGGTATTCGTTGCGTGAAGTCATCTTGGGCTCTCTCCCTTGATCATGTGTTCCGGTCAAATCCAGCGTTTCATCAATCACCTCCAGAATCGCTTTGCCGTTGGGCAGCGATTTGGAAATGAAATGACGGGCGCCGCTTTTCAGCGCCACGTCTCGGTATTCAGGCAAATCGCAATCGGTCAGCACAGCAACAACGCTTCCGGGGTGGATCGCCTGCATCTCCTCGGGCAGATCCGGGATGCGGCGCCCCTGCAGATCGATTTCGGTCAGGATCAAATCGGGACGATACCGCCGGATCTTGCCCAGTGCATCCTTTTCGTCCTGGGCTTCCTGCACGTGAATATTCGGGTGGTGCCGGCTGATCATTTCCCTGACCAGGCGGCGAAAGGTTGGGTGGCTATCAACCAGCAATATCTCCGGTAGCCGTTTCTCCTTTCCACTTTTCCGATGTGACAATGCACTCATCAGAAACCCTCTATTTTCTTATTTATAAGATACACGAACGCTATTTCGGTCGCCTCGCGGCGGCTATTTGAAATAGGCCAACGCCTTGCGCAAATCCGCATCGATATCGTCGATATAGCGATTGATATCGCCTTCGGCGGCGGACCAGTCGTCATCCCCCAGGGATGCCATGGCCTGCAGACGCTGGCGGGCCTTTTCGTGCTGCCCCTCGATGGCGTCCACCGTCTGTTTCATCTGGCCGTTGAACTTATCCCTGCGCTGCTCGGTTTTTAGCTTCAGTTCACTGAGGCTCTGGCCAAACTGGCGCAAGCGCGCTTCAATCTGGGCCTGGTTTTTTTCCCGATCGGTCATCATTGGACAACTCCTTTCGTATGGGTCTCGACGGTTTCGCGGTGGACCGCCGCTGCCTGACGGTCTCCTCAAACCGTGACGTTTCGATATATGATAGGCCCCGGCCATGCCGATTGGAATATGGTGTTTGCCCTATTCCGATGGCCCATGAGGTGTATTCCCGACCGTACGACCCTGTTGGCAGGGTCTTTCATGCCATATCGCCAGCAACCCGGGCCGGGAAATGCCCCCGGAATCGATCACCCACCCCACCCCCTGACAGAGCAAGAATATGGGGTCTGTACCCCATACGCTAAAAACAATTGCGATAATATACTATGATGGAATCGTAAAAAGTCATATTTCTCGTTTCGATGTCATTCCGGCGAAAGCTGGAATCTATTGATATCAAGATGTCAAAGATTCCGGATCAAGCCCGGAATGACCGGTAAAGGACTTTCTACGACGCCATCATACTATCCGGCAGAAAGGAGGATACGGTTATGCCCCTGCAATCCATCGACCCGGCCTCCGGTAAAAAAATGCGTCAGTACGACGAACTGTCATCTGACGCCATTGCGGGCGTCATCGAAGAAACCCATGCCGCCCACCTCCAGTGGCGGCGCGCCGGCATAAAGCAGCATGCCGCCTTGATGGAGAAGCTCTCCGGTGTCCTGCGCTCGAATGCCGACGAATACAGCCGCCTGATGGCCCTCGAGATGGGCAAGCCCGTTCAAGATGGGCGGCAGGAGATTGAAAAATGTGCCTGGCTGTGCCGCCATTATGCCACCCACGCTGCATCCATGCTGGACAGTGAGCACGTAAAAACGGAAGCCACGCGCAGCTTCGTCACTTTTCAGCCCCTGGGGGTTATTCTGGCCGTCATGCCCTGGAATTATCCCTTCTGGCAGGTGTATCGCCTGGCCGTACCGGCCCTGATGGCGGGTAACGGTGTCCTGCTGAAACACGCCAGCAATGTTCCCGGTTGCGCCGAAGCCATTGCCGACACCTTCCGCCAGGCGACTTTCCCTGACGGTGTTTTTCAGAACCTTCCCGTGACCAGCCAAGCCGTCGAATCCATCGTTGCCCATCCCCGGGTGACGGCGGTATCCCTTACCGGCAGCACCGAGGCCGGCCGCAGCGTCGCGGCCCAGGCGGGCCGCCACCTTAAAAAGACCGTTCTCGAGCTGGGCGGCAGCGATCCTTATATCGTTCTCGAAGATGCCGACCTGGATGCCACCGTCGCGGCCTGCGTCACCAGTCGCCTGCTCAATTCCGGGCAAAGCTGTATCGCCGCCAAACGCTTCGTCGTGGTGGACGCGGTTCGCCAAGCATTCGAAGAAAAACTGGTCCAGGTACTTGGTGAAAAAGTGACTGGCGATCCGTTGGATGAAACGACCGAAATCGGTCCCCAGGCCCGCGCCGAGCTGCGCGACAAGCTGCACGACCAGGTCAGGACGTCCATCCAACAGGGCGCCCGGTGTCTGCTGGGCGGAGAAATTCCGGACGGCCCGGGCTATTTCTACCCGCCCACGGTGCTGACCGACGTTGGCAAGGGGATGCCGGTATTCGACGAAGAAACCTTCGGGCCGGTGGCGGCCATCGTGCCGGTACCCGACGAGGCAACGGCCATCGCCGTGGCTAACGACAGCGACTACGGGCTGGGAGCGGCCGTTTTCACCGGCGACAGCGCCCGGGGGGAACGCCTGGCCGTTTCCGAAATTCAGGCCGGCAACTGTTTTGTCAACGCGTTCGTGAAATCAGATCCCCGGCTGCCCTTCGGCGGCATCCGCGACAGCGGTTATGGAAGAGAACTGTCCCACTTCGGCATCCGCGAATTCGTCAACATCAAGACGATCTGGGTGGAATAAGCACCGTTTGATGGAAAGAATCGGTGTGGCCGGGCGGTACGATTCAGGATGGCGCCTCCGCGTTCGAAAGTGAGACCATGAAGCAACCCTTTGGAAAATCGGTATCCTTTACCGAGAAACTCAAAAAGCTGCGCAGCGTGATCGGCACCCGGGATACCCTGGCGATTCTGGTGCACGCCGACCCGGACGCCCTGGCCAGCGCCATGGCGTTGAAACGGTTGTTCTGGCGCCGGGCACGGCGTGTCGATATCTACCGGGTCAACAAGGTGGCCCGTCCTGACAACCGCGCCTTTGTGCGTCTTTTGGATATCAAACACCACCATATCCAGAGGCTGAAGAAAAACGCCATCACCAAGTGGGCCCTGGTGGACTCCCAGCCGGCACACCACGAAGCCTTTGCCGGCATCCCCTTCGACATCATTATCGATCACCACCCGATCTCGGATGGTCTGGATGCCGCTTTCATCGATATCAACCCCCGATACGGGTCCAATGCCACCATCATGACAGAATATCTTAAAGCTGCCCGTATCAAGCCATCCCCGCAACTCGCCACCGCCCTTTTCTACGGCATCAAGTCCGACACGGATAATTTTGTGCGTAACTCGATCTCCCGCGATATCATTATTTTCCGATACCTCTACGAGCTGGCGAACCTGAACATCATCAAAAAAATTGAATCGTCCGAACTCTCCCTGAAAGCCCTCGAAATGGTTCGAACGGCCGCGGAAAACCTTTCCCTCGTCAATGAGACGGCCTTCGTTCATATGGGACCGGTATCCAGTGCCGACCATCTTGTTATCGTCGCGGACTTTCTCATGAAACTCACGGAGACCAGTTGGAGCGTGGTATCGGGAACCCGCAGCGGCAAACTGGTCATCATCTTTCGCAATGCCGGGATCCACGGACATGCCGGCGAATGGGCCCGGGCGATGTTCGGTGAAATCGGCAGCGCCGGCGGCCATCAAAGTGCCGCGCGCGCCGAAATTCTTCTCGGGCAGATTGCCGCGGGCAATTGTTCCGATTCGGATTACGGCGAATTTGTTCGCCAGCACATGAATAACAACGCTGCGCACGCCCTTTCCGTTTAATCTTCAGGCGTAATGTGGTAACAACGCGAAGGCCCGGAGGCCGCCGCCACGATAAGATTCGGTTACAAACCTTTACAGGTAATCATTCATGCACTCAGACACCCTTATCACCTTTTGCAACACGCTGCAGGATCCTGTTATCGTCTCTGATGACAAAGGCCGTCTTATCATGGCCAACCCGGCCTTCCGTGACATGGTGGGCTATTCCCGCCAGGAAATGATTGGCCTTGACCTAACCATGCTTTTCCCCGAACATCGCCGCCAGGATCAGACCCGCCAGCTCCAGGCCTGCCTGCAGGGCAGAAAAGTCGTTGACACGCCTTCAGTGGTGCAGACCCGGGAAGGCCGGCCGGTTCCAACCCGGGTGACCCTGTCCCGTTTCAGGCCGGACACGGACCAGAACCCTGTGGTGGTATGGACCTTCAAACCGAATGGGGATCCTGTGCCCCCCCTCGTCAGCAAGAACCGCATTCTCGAGAATGAGATCCAAGCCAAGGCATCGGTCCTTGACCACACCGTCAATGCCCTGGAGGCCGAGGCCAGCGAACGCCGTGAAGTGGAAGAGGAGCTGGAAGTATCCCGCCGGCAGCTGCGTCTGCTCAGCCAGAAAACCCTGGAGCTGCTGGAAAGCGACCGCCAGATGATCGCCAAGGAACTCCACGACAGTATCGGCGCCAGCCTGGCCGCCATCAAATTTTCCCTTGAAGGCTGGATGGAAGTGTACGGTGAGCAGATGCCTTCCACGGAAATCCCTTTCGACCGCATCATCAGCCACATCATGGAAACCATCAAGGAGACCAAACGGATCTCCGCCAATCTGCGCCCCACGACCCTGGACGATCTGGGGCTTTTGGCCACGGCCAAATGGTTTTGCCGCAATCTTTCCGGACTTTATCAGGATATTCAGATCACCCCCCGATTCGATGTCAGCGAGGTGGACATTCCGGAAGCCATGAAGATCGTTTTATACCGCGTCATGCAGGAAGCCCTCAGCAATGCCGCCAAGCACGGCGAAGCGCAGCATATCGAGGTCTCCCTGTCCCTGGTGGACGGCTATCTCAAACTGACCGTCAGCGACGACGGCGGCGGCTTCGATCCCGAGACCGTTTTTGGAGCGGAAGACAAATTGAGTGGGTTCGGCATCAACAGCATGCGCGAACGGGTTGAAATCTGTGGGGGACGATTCGACATCCAAACCCGTATTGGTGAAGGGACACGCATCGAGGTTTCGCTACCGGTGGAAAATGGTAATGCCGCCTACCCGCCCTGAAAACGCTTACCAATCAACCGAAAAAGACTTCAGGTTTTCTGAGGAGTGATGACCAGGCCCTGCTCGATCGCGTAGGCCGTAAGGGCCGAGGCGTTGTGCAGGTCGGTTTTCTGCATGATGTTGGCACGGTGTTTCTCGACGGTCTTGACGCTGATATTCAAAAATTCGGCAATTTCTTTGTTGGTGTGGCCTTCCGCCAGCAGCTTCAGCACCTCACGTTCCCGCTGGGTGATGGTGTCCCAGGCGGTCTTTTCCTTGAGGCGTTTGCGGCCCTCGAGATAACCTTCCATGACATTGTCGGCAATCCCCGGGCTGATGTAGGTTTTGCCGCTGGTCACGCTGTCGATGGCCATCATGAGCTCTTTGCGGCTGGCGTCCTTGATGCAATAGCCGTTGGCGCCGGCATCGAAGGCCTCCAGAACGTACTGGTCGGATTCGTGAATGGTCAGGGCCAGAATCACGATTTCCGGAAACTGGCGTTTGACGTCTTTCATGACGCTGATGCCGCTCAGACGCGGCATGGAGAGATCGAGCAGGAGCAAATCCGGCTGAACACGCTGCACCACACGGATGGCCTCCAGGCCGTCGCTGGCTTCCCCCACCACCTCCAGATCGCCACGGGCCGTAAGCATGGCTTTGAGGCCGTCGCGAAAGAGCTGATGATCCTCGGCAATGACGATTTTCTTTTTGGTATTCATGCAGCCATTTCCTCTTTATGATTGATGGAGGGCACAACCCCATCCGCCTGGGGGACGGCGTCGGCAGGCACCGTGGCACAAGGGCGGGACCACTCGGTTGTCACCCGCCATGGCCGGGGGCGTGTTGTGAGCAGGCGCCCGTCATGGTGTTGAAGCGAATCGTATGCCAATCCCATCGGCTTGTAAAGGGGCAAAGGGATGCCGAAGGGAAAAGCCCCGACCGGGAGGCCCGGTCGGATAAAAAAGAAGATGGGCCGGACGCGGTCAGCCGTTTCGAAACGGCGCACGGATGGCGTGGTTCATGGGCGGCACGGCGGGGCCGGGGGCGTGTTGGAAAGTCCGACCAAGCCTATTCATAGAGTCTCCGTTCGGCATCCGGAAGCCTGTCCAGAAGATAGGATCGGAATCGATCGCGGATCCTCCCTTCCACCTGCCGTATCCTTTCCCGGGAAACGCCGTGTCGGTTCCCCAGTTTTTCCAACGTTGCCGGCCGTTCGGAAAGGATGCGTCGCTCCAGAATCTCTTTTTCACGCTTGTTGAGATGCCGGCGAAACCGTTTGGCGTTCTCCCGCACCATGCTTTGCAGCTGACGGGTTTCGAGCTTTTCTTCCGTCGGCACCGAGGAAGAGGGCAGGTAATCGACGCGCTCGCCATTGTTGCGGTTGGGCATGGGCGCATTCAACGAGGTATCGGCGCCGGCCATACGCTGCCGCATTTCGACCACATCTTTTTGGGGTACCCCCAGTCGTTCCGCTATGTGCGCGTCGGTCGGCGCGACCCCTTCCTGTCGCAGGCGGCTTTTGATCTTGCCCAGGTTGAAATAAAGCTTGCGCTGGGACTGGGTCGTGCCCAGACGTACCGTGCGGTGGTTGTTCATGAGGTATTTCTGGATGTAGGCCTTGATCCAGAAGGAGGCGTAGTAGGAAAATTTCACCTTTTTCTGTGGATCGTATTTCTCCGCCGCCCGAACCAGCCCCATATTGCCCTCCTGGATCAGGTCGCCCAGGGTCGCGTGGTTACCCCGCCAGAATCCCTTGGCGATGCGCACAACCAGCCGCAGATTGCCCTTGACCAGCCGGCCCAGCGCATGCCGGTCATCATGGCGCTGAAACCGTCGCACGAGTTTCTGGGTTTTTTCCGGGCTGAGAAGTTTATGCTTGCGAAGGTCGCGAAAATAGAGCTGGGTTACGGATGGTGCTTCCGCGTCGAATGTGGCTGCCATATGGTTGTACTCCTGTTTCGATGTCGTTACGGACATTGAGAGACCGAAAGGGGATCTTTTCCTCATGCGGTTATCCGAAGAGGCTAAGTTTGGTAAAGTGCAGCAGCTTGAACCACGAAGATCGCTAAGGACACGAAGGTGTTCATACTCTGGCCGGTTTTACTTCGTGCTCTTCGTGGTAAATTCCTGTTGCCTGGCGCTTCGCAGAGAACCGCTTTTATTGATGTACTTGGTAACGGTTAAGGTTTCAAAAAGTCGGGGCCGTGGCGCACCTTGAGATGATTCCGGACCAGGCGGGCGCCCCCTTGGCGGGCGTTCACCGTGGCGGCCCGTCGGGCGCGCAAATCCTCAACCACGCCGGTGAGCACGGCAGTGCCATCGTCAACCGCGACATAGACGTCCCTCTCATCCACGAAAGGACTCCATCGCAATTCACTTTCGATATCATGCCGAATCTCCCAATCGGACAGGTCCGTCCTGACCCTGCCCGGCACCACTTCAAGCCGGTTGATCACGGTCACCACACCACGCACCCCGGCGGCCGCGTCGCCTGCGCGCTGGCGGGCGAATCGGGAAGCAACCTTCCCTTCCAGCACCGCAATGAACTGACTCACCGTGACACTGACCTGATCCTGACGCACGCCGGGCGCCAGCAGCAGGGCCAAGCGCACTTTGCGCGCCATCTCGAGATCCACGTCGGGCATGGCCCGGTAATCCGACCCGATTGCCGGTCTGACCTTGATCAGGTTTTCGACCATCCAGACACCGGCTGTGTTGCGTGCATCCGCTTCCGCGGCACGGGACGCTGAAAGCACATCCACGACACCCTGGAGCGTGACCACACCGTTTTCGGCCATCACGGTGATTTCCGCCATGGAAGAAATACGCGGGTCGCGTTGCAGCGTGCCCTCAATCGCCTTTTCAATCCCTGTGTCAGGGTACTGTTTCGGCATCCTGGATCCCAGATGCGCCTGGTACTGTTGCCAATCCACCACCAACCCATTGGCATCAACGGAATGGACACCCGTCACCCAGGCCATGGCCACAACCCTTTCTTTCTCTGCCAGGCTGCCAACCACCCCGGAAAGGGTCACCCGGCCGTCTGCAACCGCCACGGTGACCGGAGATGCCGTCACCCACACGTCCCAGGCCAGGCGCTGATCGATTTCCGCGGCCATCTGGGAATCGGCGCGCTTGGATGGAACATCCACCTCGAGACGATTGACCACAGCGCGGACACCTGGAATCCCTTTGACGGGTATTTCCACCAGCGTTTTCTCCTGCCAGGAATCCACCCGGCCGGTAAGAACAGCCTCGCCGTCACGGACTGCGACGGCGACTTCACCGGTATCGGCCACCGGGTCGAGTTCCAGCGCCGTTAGAACGTCGTCCCGAATGGCTTCATCAGAGCGGCTTGGCGACCACACCGCCAACCGGTTGATCAGGGATCGAACGCCCTTGACGGTCATGGCCACCTCGGCGGCCCGCTGTGAAGTTATCAGCAGGTCCACGGTACCGGTAAGGGTCACGATGCCGTTTTCCGCCGTTACATCGATCAACTGCGCCTGGAGGTAATTGTCATTCATCAATTGCCGGGTAACCGCTCTTTCGATGGCATCATCCGACACGACCTGCGCCAAACCCGGCACGGCTGCCAGGCAGATAAACGCCGTGAAAATGATCAGAGCACATATCCCCTGCCGCCGGCTGCGGATGGTGGCGAAGCGGAGGGGGCGGAAAGTCTGGCGATCATCGATGGTTGCATGCATGAATGGCTCCCTTCATTTTCGGTTTTTGGGGTCGTGGCCAGCGGCACCTGTTTCGCGATGGTGACCCCGACAGCATCTCGTTGCCAGTTTGCTGACGACCCTGCCTGACATGATGCGCTTTTCACCGGATATCGTAAATGGGGGCAGACCTCCATTTTGTCGTCTGAAGGTATGTAGCCACGACGGGCGGCCGCGGCCCGGTCGATTTTGGCAGCCAGGCCGCATGATGGGCACAGCGGCGATGGCACTCTGTTTTCTCCGTCAGTCCATTTTCGTTTCAAGACGCAGCGATGGCCCCTCCGGGGAAAAAGGGGCCATCGTTGCGTAGAACTGCAAATGCGCCCTTGTGCTATTTTAGCGACAACGGGCTGGCATTCTCCCAGAGCCCATGAATATTGCAAAACGCCGTGGCCAGAAGGGTCCCGGGCTGGTTGACCTTTAAGCTGGCGGTCGCACAATGGTTGCTGTAAACCGGCCCCTTATCGGCCCCTTCGGCGGACTCGCCGTGGGCGCAGAATTCGAAACTGCCCACTTCATAGGGGAATTTACCGTCTTCCGGCTGAAAATACAGGCGGATCCAGCGAATATGGTGTTCGGTGGTGTTGGGATGGGCCACTTCTTTTCCCAGGGACAGCTTGACATCGAACAATTCATCGGGGGCGACGGCATCCGGTGCTTCGATCACCGGAACATGCTTTTCCGATTTCCAATCGGCGGTCTGGTAAAGGTCACTGATGGTGGTCATTTTTTCTCCTTTCCCATTGCGGTGGTTGGTTGCTGGTGGACCGACGGACCTCAATCGGTCATGTCGGCCTCTCGCAGTATCGCGTCGATCTCCTTGCGGGACAGGGTCTCATGCTCCAGCAGGGATGCCGCCAGGGCGTCCAGCAGGCCTTGTTCGGCATTCAACGCCTCGCAGGCTTTCTTTTCCATGTCGAGGGTGATGTGCTTGACTTCCTCGTCGATCACCCGGGCCGTGTACTCACTGTAGTCCCTTTCCTCGGCCAGTTCGCGTCCCAGAAAGGGGTGGGTCTCGCCTCTTTTGAATGCGACGGGGCCGAGTTTGTCGCTCATCCCCCATTGGCAGACCATGTTGCGGGCCAGCTGGGTGGCCTTTTTCAAATCGTCGCCGGCGCCGGTGGACACATCGCCAAACTTGACCTTTTCGGCGGCGCGTCCAGACAGAAGGATGGCAATGCGGTCCAGAAGATAGGGCTTCTGCATGGTATAGCGCTCTTTCTCGGGGGTCTGCTCGGTGGCCCCCAGCGAACCACCCCGGGGAATGATGCTGACTTTCTGGAGGGGATCGGCATTCGGCGTCATGGCCGCCATCAAAGCGTGGCCGGCTTCATGATAGGCTATGCGCTCCTTTTCTTCATCGGTCAGCACCTCGTCGCGTTCGATCCCCATGATGATCTTGTCCCGGGCCTGCTCGAAATCCTCCGCCGTCACCTGGCTCCGGTTGCGCCGGGCCGCCATGAGCGCGGCCTCGTTGACGAGATTTTTGAGGTCGGCACCTGAAAAACCGGCGGTGCGCTCGGCAAACCGCTCCAGGTCCACACCCTTGGCCAGGGGTATTTCCCGGGTGTGCGTTTCCAAGATTTGGCGCCGGGCACGCTTGCGGGGCACGTCCAGGCTGATGCGCCGATCGAAACGCCCCGGTCGCACGAGGGCCGGGTCGAGAACGTCCGGGCGATTGGTGGCCGAGAGAACGATGACGGATTCATTGGCGTCAAACCCGTCCATCTCAGCCAGAATCTGGTTCAGGGTCTGCTCCCGCTCGTCGTGCCCGCCCCCCAGACCGGTGCCGCGTGCCCGGCCGATGGAGTCCAGCTCGTCGATGAAGATCACGGCCGGCGCCTCCTTCTTGGCTTTGGCAAACATGTCCCGCACCCGGGAAGCGCCAACGCCGACAAACATCTCGATGAACTCCGATCCGCTGATGCTGAAAAAAGGCACGTCGGCCTCGCCGGCGGTGGCCTGGGCCAAAAGGGTCTTGCCCACCCCCGGCGGCCCCACCAGCAGAATACCTTTGGGCAGCTCGGCACCCAGCTTCTGAAATTGCGACGGATCTTTGAGATAACCCACGATTTCCTGCAACTCGCGTTTGGCGTTTTTCAGGCCGGCGACATCTGCGAAAGTGGTCTGACTTTCGGTTGGCTTGAAGCGTTTGGCCTGGGACTTGGCAAAGGCGAAAGGACCTCCTCCGCCCCCCATGCGCTCCCGGAATTTGCGGCTCGTGTAGACAAAAAATCCGATGATGAGCAGCCACGGCAGCAGGGTGATGGCCAGGGTCTCAATAAAAGATCGTTCCTGGGACTCAGCGGTGATGGCAACCCCGTGCTTTTCGAGAAACCCGACCAGATCGGGCTCCATCACGTCGGGCTTGATGGTTTGAATTACCGGGGAATCTTTTCCGCGGGACTCGGATGAGCGCTCCCCGGCGGGCCGGGGGCCATCCACGGGATCGGACGCATCACCTGCCGTAGCATTTGCCAGTTCGCCCCGGATAACATTTCCCCGCATGGTGACGGCGTCTATTTCCCCCTGGCGCACCATATCTCTGAATTGGGTGTAGGTAAGTGACTGCGGCGCGGTGCCCGGGAAAAGCGCCTGGAAAAGGTAGGCCACCGCCATCCATATCACCAGCACCCAGATGACGTTGTTCCAATTGATGGTCGGCTTCTGCGAGGGCGTTTGCATCTGACCGTTCATGGAAACCCTTCCCGAGGCCGGTGGCCATCAGCCTCAAGTCATAATGGCGCTGATATTGACTCTCTGGACGTCTAGACGGTTTTGCGCATCGGTACACGAACACTGTTTTTCCAAATAGCAATACTTTAAGCCCCGACCCAATACCGTATCAAACGTATTCCAACCCGGTGGAGACCCTACACCCACGAAGAATCGGAAAGAAGGGATACCCATTCATGGAAAATTCAAATCGAATCACCGGTATTCAGAACTTTTTCCAGGCGCCATGCCTTGGCCGACAAAAGTATCCCAAACGTTGCTCCGTAGACGCCTCAATCGCCCGGCGATCAGGATATTATGCTGTTTCGGACGGGGCGTTGATCGTCAACACCGGCACCGAGGCCATGCGGACCACTTTCTCGGTAACCGACCCGAGGAGCAATTTTTTCCACCCCGAATAGCCGTGGGTGGCCATCACAATCATATCGACATCATGATCCTCGGCAGCCGCGGTAATTTCTTCAGCCACCTTTCCCCTGCGCATGAGGGGCGTCATGGTTATCGATGAATACTCCGCGGCGGAAACGATTTCCTGCATTCGTGTTTTAGCGTATTGCTCCATTTCATTCTGGTAGTCGGCCACATCAAAAACCACCGCGCCATGTCCGGCCGGTATGGTCGGTACCGGTTCGTTGACGTGGACCACGAATAAAACCGCACCAAAATGTTCCGCCAGCGCGCATGCCTGACGGAAACCTTCACCGGAGGGTTCACTGAAATCGGTTGGCACGAGAATGTTCTTAATCGGCAGCATGACACGCCTCCTTGCAAAAACGGTATAGTGTTAAACAAAACGACGCTCCATCAACCCTGATCAGAGCGACAGGATCAGAGCGGCAGACTTTTTTGGAAACCTTTCACAACCGACGCGAATTTAGGGTTTTCCACGAAAAAACGGACCTTGAGGAGCCGAAGAACGGCTTTGAAATCCTTCCATTCTGATATGGGGTTTTCCCGGCTGGCGATCAACTCGGCGGCCTGTTTAAGGCTCTCCCGGAAATAATCAGCCGTGGTGCGATGATCAACTTCCGTATTGAGCGCACTGACAATGCCGGCGAAATCGCCGGCCGTCATCCAGCTCCCCTTGCAGCGCGGGCAGAACCGGACCGATGTATCGGTCTCCTTGTCCGTCATGACCTTCAAGGCAATATCGGGACAACGCGGGCACTGCAGCGGATCGGAAGCCACTTCGAATTCGGCCTTTCTGCGCCAGAGTTCAAAGTCCGTCCAGCTGAGCTCCGGCGGAGCAACCTGATCCTTAAGATCGTCAACTTCACCTGAATCGAACCAGAGCCCGCGGCATTGCCGGCAGGCATCGAGGGTAACGTCACCTCGGGCTTTCTTGGTCATCGGTTTGTCGCATTGTGGACAGTTCATATCGCTCTCTTTCGTTGTGGCGATGGAGAGATTGAAGTGTAGATACTCTCACTCATGGTCGCACTCCTTTCGCTTAAGAGAAAAGATCGCTGGCCCGGTAAGGCCATCCTTTCAGAATTCAATCTTAATCCATACCGCCTCAATGAAAATACGGCCAATCCCCTATTTCCACAGCTTTAGCCATGCAGGGCTCATTGCCGACCGGGCCGGCCCCTTTTGAAACGTGGCCCGCTGCATGGCGCCTAATGACGAACACCACGATTCATTTCAATCAATCCCCGCGCGCATCAAAATGGGGTTTTCGCCCCATTCTTTTTGTGGCCGACCGCCATCATGTTGCGGCGTAGACGTTGTTAACTTTGAAAGCGAAAGGAGGGCTTATGCCGACAAGTAATGCACACGCCGTATGGGAAGGTACCCTGAAAAAAGGCAAGGGCACCATGGCGGTTGGCAGCGGCGCCTTCGAAGGCGCCTATTCATTTGCCACCCGTTTTGAAAACGGTGCAGGCACCAATCCGGAGGAATTGATCGGGGCGGCCCATGCGGGCTGTTTCTCGATGGCGTTATCGATGCTGCTTGAAAAAGCCGGCCACCCGCCGCGGGAGATCCGGACAAAGGCGGACGTCGACCTCGAACAGGTTGAAGACGGCTTCGCCATCACCCGTATCCACCTCCAGACCAAGGCCGATGTGCCCGGAATGAGTGACGAGGCGTTCCAGGAACAGGCCGAGGCTGCTAAAAACGGCTGTCCCGTATCCAAGGCACTCTCTGGAACGGCTATCGATCTGGATGCAGTCTTGATGCAACCTTGAAAGATGGATGCGGCTTTTCCGTAGCTCAGGATACCGTTGATGGGTATCGGACACCGCGACAGCGTTGACTATGATAGCGTATCCAACTCTCATGCGGACCCCGTGCCTTTCACACGAAAATATGCTGTCATAGGCTGTCTTCGACCGTCCCGCGTGGCCTGGATACTGTCGGAGACACACAGGAATACATGGATCACCCAATTGTGTTTTGCTGGCATGACGGTAGTGTTTATACAGACAGTCTGATCCGGAGCGGGACGCGCTGACTGACCGGTGATGACACCAACAACCATATGATTTTAACAAAGGAGGAAAGTTCATGGGTGCTGTAAGAGACGAAATTTACAAATGTGAAGCATGCGGCAACGTCGTGTTTGTTCTGGAAGGAGGCGATGGCGATCTGGTCTGCTGCGGCGAGGAAATGAAACTGCTCACCTCGGACGAAGCCAAGGCTTTTGCCCAGCGTATGCCCAAGCCCGGTTCACCGTAATTTTGATCCGCGGTTGACGCAATTGATTAAAAAAAGGGTGCTGTCCGTCAACCGTGCGGCCAGCGCCCTTTTTCTCTTGATCTCTATTCTGCGGATGAGCGCGTAAAAGTCTATAGAACGTCATTCCGGACCTGATCCGGAATCACGAGCATCCTGTTCGCAAGAGATTCCGGCTTTCGAGGCTGTGTCGCAATTTATTGAAGCATCCGGTTTTTATCCGTCATGCCGGACTTGATCCGGCATCCCATGGGTTAAGGGCATGAAATTGTCAAAGATTCCGGATCAAGTCCGGCATGACGAGTGTTACGGGAATCTCTGTCAGCAATCATGACACAATCTCTTTCGCCGGAATGACGACGTGAAGGAAGATTCGACTTTTGCGCGAACATTTTTTACGACCGCCGAATGTTTCCATCAGCAGCGTCCGGCAACGTGCCGTAGGAGAAACACTGACGGAAGCGTTCGGAAGCAAGGAGACCGAAAATGCCAAAAACAAATCGCATCTGTCTGCCGGAAAGAACCTCGAAGCTCATGCTTGCCGTGCTTCTGCTACTCGGTGGTTTGGGCTTTATCCTTATTGGAATTACCGTCCTGCCCATCCTGGGTTTTCTTTTTGCCCTGCCATTGCTTGCCTTTGCGGCCTACTTCTGCCGGGCTCACCTCAATCTCAATGATCGATGCCGCCTGGAAGAAGGCCGTCACTAAGTCGAGGTGACCAGCTTTCAAAGGCCGCGGCAAGGAAGGTCGCTACCGCTGGTGCCAGACAGGGGTTCCTCGAACCATTTTCATCTTTAGAGCCACACCGGGTGGACCGGCTGGCCACGAAAGGAATTGATTTATGCCGATCGGCTTCGACGAAATCCAACTCGAAAAATCATCCGTGGGCAATATTGTCACCCTCAAATTCAAGGGTAAAGTCAGCAAATCGGATTATGAGCAATTCGTCCCCCAGCTCGAGTATTTGATGGATGGGAAAGCCAAAATCCGGCTGTTGGTCGAGCTCCACGATTTCGAGGGATGGACCGCCGGGGCCCTGTGGGAAGACACGAAATTCGCCACCCGGCATTTCAACGACATCGAACGGTTGGCGGTGGTGGGCGAGGCCCGCTGGGAGCGGGGCATGACCATATTTATCAGACCGTTCACCATGGCGGCAGTCAAATTTTTCGACAGGCAGGAAATCGACCAGGCCCGCCAGTGGGTCCGGGAAAAGGCGTAGCCATATTCTCGGAAAGCTTCTTACGGAAACCGTGCGTTGTGTCCTCGGCGACTGACGAACCGTCAGGACGGATGTGACGCCACCTGGCCAAAGGCGGCCTTCAGATTGCGCATCATGTTGTCCATCCTGATTTTCACGGCCGACCAGGCCTCGCCGGTCTTCTGGTTGAGCTCGGTATAAATTTCGTCGGCTTCACGCCGCTTTTGTTTCAGCGTCACCAGCATCCTTTCATACTGGGTCCTGACGTCTCCCTGAAGGGTTTCAGCCTCGGCCTCCAACCCATCCATCTTCGAATCCAACGCTTTCAGTTGTTCAGCTATTTTCGTCTGATATTCCTCTTTTTGCTGTCGGGTGTAGGCCTGGGCCGTTTCGATGGTTTCGACCGCCTCCTCCTTTACATCCTCGGCGGTTACGCCGCCCTGCGACTGGGCCTGTTCCTGCCCATCGCCGCAGCCGGCCAAAAAACCCATCGACAGAATACAAACGATTAAACACACGGTGGATTGAAACCGATTCATTGCTGCCCTCCTTTTTTTCCGGTCAGTGTAACGCGACCGTCATTCACCTGCACATCAACATCTTCCGAATCCACGAACGGGCTCCACAATATTTCCTCCTCGACGGCGACAACTTCGATCATACCGCGATTTTGGGAGGAATACGGCGGCCTTTCGTGTAATGAATATGGAGCCGCGCCTTCTCATGAGACATTTCGATCCAGGCATTGACATGTCCCATTTCCGCAATGGTCATACGATGGGCCAGCGGACGACTTTCCTCCCGGCCTGGCGGGTCGCCAAAAGCCATATACAGATCGTCATGAGCATAGTTGATCATCTTCCAGGTTGCAAAAATTAGGCGGTAGGGCCGTTGCCGTTCCGGTTCGAACCGAAAGACGACGTCGCACCAGCGTTTATCGCCAATGTCCACCAGAAGGCGTGTGCCTGCGGGAAACGGCACGTCCATTTTCGGCTCGACGATCTTGACCGGCTCCCTGCGTCCATCCAGCTCGAAAGTAAAATGGATAGGCGCGTCCTTGTGGACGATCGGTTCCCCGAAATCGTAGTGTTTGGCTTCCGACGATTTTTGGTACGGCTTTAGACCGCTTCGTGACATTCCGGGCATGACATCGTTTCCTTTTTGTTGGTGCTGAGAATGAAGCCATTACAGACAATGGCAAACACACCCGATTGGGCATTGCCGACAATCTATCGCTCCCTCGAGGTGTTGGGAATGGGGGGAAAACTTGATTCTTACCTTTAAAAGAATTGATTGATCAGCGCTTTTACGGGGTATCGTTTCCGGCCAAAAAGGTTTCGGGGGCCGTTCCGGCGCCTATCGACGAAAATTCCCCCCACTCTGCGCCGATGAGGCGAAAAGATTGCCGGCAGGTCTTTAAATCCAGGTCCGGGAAAGTTCTCCCGGCCACCAGGAATCCTCGGAGATACACGCATCTGATCCTTCAAATAATAGATGGACCCCATTGCGATCAGGCCGCGATCCGACACAGTATGGTTTCAAGATAAACGCGATCGTCTTACCCGAATCGAACGCAATTGCCGAAAGGAGGAAACGATGCTTCTTAATGTCAGCAGCATTAGGAAATGCGACCTGATGGCCAGTGATGGCGTCATCGGAAAGTGCAAGGATTTTCTATTCGATGACGGCCAGTGGACCATCCGCTATATGGTGGCCGATACAGCCCGCTGGCTGCCGGGGCGCAAAGTGCTGATCTCGCCACTGTCACTGGGGTCACCCCTCTGGCCCGATCAGCTGCCCGTCAACCTCACAAAAGAGCAGATCAAGGAGAGCCCTCCCCTCGACGAGGACGCTCCGGTCTCACGGGAGTATGAAATCCGCTGGGCCGACCATTACCAGTATCCTTATTATTGGCCGCATGGCGATCTGTGGGGAATCCGGCATTATGGGCCGGCCGTACCGAGCGCGCATGCGTCCGAGCGGATCGAAGATGCACAGGGAACCAATCTGCGGTCCGCCAAAGAAGTCACAGGGTACCACATCGAAGCACGCGATGGTGGTATCGGCCATGTGGAGGACTTCATTGTCGACGACACCATGTGGTCCATTCGCTATCTGGTGATCGACACCCGCAACTGGCTGCCGGGACGAAAGGTGCTGGTGGCGGCCCCCTGGGTCGACCATATCCGCTGGGCCGACGAAACGGTCCATGTCACAATGGACAAGGAGCAGATTGAAAACAGCCCGCCGTATGACCCGAAACAGCCCGTCAATCTGGGATATGAAGCGCGACTCTATGATTATTACGGCAGGCCTGTGGCCCGTTTATAGATGCGTGGATGGAAAACAACATGGCACTCGATAGGTTTGACAATGGAAATGCATAATCTCGGTAAAAATATTCTTTTTCAAATTTGCCGCGAACTGACCAGAAGGGGACGATGCCGGTCGCTGGAGGCTGAATTCGTGCGTGACCGGTTTGCCGACATTCCCGGCGAGACAATCGATGAAAGTCTGCGCTGGTTGGTGCAGCAGGGATGGCTCCACAAAAACGATGCGACCACGCGGGTCATACTCACGGAAGAGGGCCGTGCGGCCATCGGCAACATGATTCCTGAGTCGCTGCGGAAAGGCTGCGTCAAGCCAATGGCCTGCCATCGCCCGTGGTGACCATCAACCCAAGGAGGTAAAACATGCTGAACGAAAAACCGTTTAAATTCAAATTTTTTCTGCCCAAAGCCCGGTTGTTGAACCAGATTGAAATCGACCAGCTTCCGGCCGACAAGCATCGCGCTGCCGGCGCTACGGACACGGATGGCCTCTGGGTGGAGATTAACTGCCCGGACCGCTCCTGCCTGGATACGGATGGTCGAATTACACTGCCGACGCAAGAGTCCGAAGGCAAAGGCATTTTCCTCAACATGTTCTGCCCGGAGGGGCAGTGTGAAATTGTTGAGAGCACAGACGTTCCCTAGCTGGAAAATGGCTGTGCAGGAGATATCTAAGAGTGCTTTTCGGCGCTCCAAATGGATACGAGGCATCCGGGCACACCGGCGGTTTCCGCACCACTTAGCCGGATGCCTCGCAAAATTCTAATCGAAGAATACCATGACGACCAAAGACGGGTTGTACGTCCAGATGTTCAGTGTCCATGGACTGTTACGTGCCGAGTCCATGGAATTGGGCCGTGATGCCGATACTGGCGGTCAGATCAAGTATGTCGTTGAGCTGGCCAGGGCCCTTGGCGCCCATGACGACATTGCGCAGGTGGATCTCTTCACCCGGCTCATTGAGGATAAAACCGTTTCGGAAGACTACGCCCGACCGATCGAGGACGTCAGCGACAACTGTCGTATCGTCCGTATCCCATGCGGGGGCCGCAAATACATCCGCAAAGAGCTTCTCTGGCCGCATCTGGACGAATATGCCGACAAAACCTTCCGGTTTATCAAGCAGCAGGGGCTCATCCCGGATGTCGTCCACGGTCACTATCCCGATGCCGGCTATGTGGCCACGGTACTGGCGGAAATGTTTGGTGTCCCGATGATCTACACCGGCCACTCCCTGGGCCGTTCGAAGCTCAACCGCCTGCTGGGCGAGGGGATGAGGGAAGAGGCGGTTGTGAAACAGTACAAAATCGACCACCGCATCGCCATGGAGGAAGACATCCTGACCCGGGCCGATCTGGTGGTGGCCAGCACGACCCAGGAAGTGCAGGAACAGTATGCCCAGTATGAAAACCATGACGTGCCGACTTTCAAAGTGATTCCTCCGGGCCTGGACATGGACAAATTCTACCCCTTCTCCCATGACACCCTTCCGGATCCGGCCAAAAAAGAGGCCGAACTATATGCGCGAACATCCATTCTGGAAAAGCTGGATCGCTTTTTCCTCCAGCCGGACAGACCCCTCATCCTTTCCTTGTGCCGCCCCGACAAGCGCAAAAACATCGCCGGGCTTATCAAGGCCTACGGAGAAGATCTGGAACTGCAGGCCATGGCGAATCTGGCTATTTTCGCCGGCATCCGCAAGGACATTGCCGCAATGGAGGACAACGAGCGCGACGTCCTGACGGAAATCCTGCTGTTGATGGATAAATATGATTTGTACGGGAAAATCGCCATCCCCAAACGACACGATTTTGAATATGAAGTACCTGAATTATACCGCATTGCCGCCCAGAAACGCGGCGTTTTCGTCAACTCGGCATTCACCGAGCCGTTCGGTATCACCTTGATCGAATCGGCGGCCTGCGGCCTGCCCATTATCGCTCCCCGCGATGGTGGCCCCCAGGATATCATCCGCAATTGCCATTGCGGATGTCTGGTCAACCCTTCCGACACCAACGAAATCGCCGCCGCCGCGAAGAAAATGATTGCGGATGCCGATAACTGGAAGCAATACTCCCAGGCCGGCATCCTGAACATCCGCAAGCACTACACCTGGGAGCGGCATGCGGCGCGGTATATGCGAACCATAAAAGACGCCATCACCGGCTTCGAAACAGCCCCCCTGCAAACCGCAACCCCTTCGGATGCCATTGGAAGGCGGCTTGCCCGGCTGGGTTTCTTTCTGATCACGGATATCGACAATACGCTCATCGGTGACGATAATGATGAACTCGCCGGGTTGCTGACGCTGCTGCACAAACATCGCGACCACATCGGCTTCGGCGTGGCCACCGGTCGCACCGTGGATTCGGCGGTGGCCTATCTGGATCGATTCGATGTCCCGTCCCCTGACGTGATCATTTCTTCAGCCGGTACGGAAATATACTACGGTCAAAACAGGTACTACGGCAAAGGGTGGGACACGCATATCGCCGCCAAATGGGACCGGGAAAAGGTTGTCCGGGCGCTGACGGATCGCCCGTTTCTAAGCTATCGGGAAGCGTCGCACCAACGGCGTTTCAAGGTCAGCTACGACATGACACCCGGCAAGGACCGCCTGGCGAAAATCCATCACCGATTGCTGCGCAGCAAGTGCCGCTACAATTTGATTTACGACCGCGACAAGCATGTCGATATTCTGCCTTACCGGGCTTCAAAGGGCAAAGCCATCCGATACCTGAGTTATCAGTGGGAAATTCCCCTGTCCCATTTTCTGGTTTGCGGTGATTCGGGTAACGACGAGGAAATGCTGCGGGGAGAACCCAAAGCGGTGGTGGTGGGCAATCACCGTCCGGAGCTGGCCGCATTGAAAGGCTTGCGGCATGTCTATTTCGCCAAACGGAATTGTGCCGGCGGTATTCTGGAAGGCCTGGACCACTATCGGTTCATCGATCATGCCCGCGGTGAAGGCAACGGATAATCAAGCGATAAAACCCGACGGACTCAGCCTGCGAGCGCCGTTCGCATCAGGATGGTGTGCAGAAGGAAAAAATAGTCGCGGAGTCGTTATGCCGCGCTCGGATGAGCTCTTTATAGTACAGTGTTGGCGACAACTCGATAGAAGTCATGTCTAAATTTGGATTAGAGATGAATTCGAATACGTTTAACGCCCTACGCCGATGCACATTCCTGAATCGCGTCACCCACGAAGTCGAAAACGTCCGTGAGCCTGAGCACCCCGACGATCTCGCGGTCATCATGATCCGCTGTCACCAGCAGGGAATGGTGGCGCCCGGTGATAAGCCGGTGAACGGCCGCATCCATGGTGGCACTCTCCTGAACGAACTCGCCCTTCTCGGGGGTGTACATGATTGCTTTGACGCAAAGTTGCGTCGCTTTATCACACAGATTTTCGAGGGTTGCTTCCCAGGGCGGATCCATGATGCGTTTCGATCCGACAAAATTCTCGCTGAAGCCAAGCCGGTGCATCGACCCTTCCTCCAGGGCCTCACGCATTTCCTGGTCATGAAGTTCCAGCGCCTCGATGACATCGCGTTTGCTCAATTTGCCGGCAAACCGGTTGTTTTCATCGACCACAAGGATGGCGCGGTGTCCATTTCGTTTCTGTTCATACGAAACCTGTGCGTCCTTCAACGCCTCGAAAGCTTCCATCAGCGTGGCATCTTCCGGTACCGTACTGAACTCGGAAAGCGGTACCATCAACTCGCTTACTCTTCTGGATCTCATTTTGCCCTCCTTATCATTCATCACTTCTATATTCTGTTTAGCATCAAAGGAATTTTGGCGATATCCGATCAATGCTGTAGATGGTCACGAAACACCCCTACTTTCGATTTGACGACCAGCCATCGGAGGTATCCCCATGCCGCCTGATCCCCGAAAATAGAGTGCAACCGCAGATCTTTTTTTCAGTTCATCTGAATTTGCCTGGATCGACCGATCGGGCAAACGATACCGGCTCGATTACCTCCAAATCAGTTCTATCCCCCATTTCCCTACGAATTAGCGGCCGCTATAGTGGATGCCAATCATTGGCATCGTTGCTTTCGTTTTATGGGACCGAATTAATCCACCTTACCGAGGAGGAGAGATGATCAACCGCAAACACACGCTGCGATATCTTATTCTGGCCACCCTGCTGGTAATGGGTGTCATTTGGTCGCTGGCTTCCGCCGCTCCGGATGACCGCCACGCGCGGTATCCCAACAGCGATCTCCTGGCAACGCCCCTGTGGCTGCAAGAACGTATCGGTGACGACGGTATCATGGTCGTGGACGTACGCACCGACGAACACTTTGACGGGCGTTTGATCCCCGGCGCGATCCGCCTGCCGTGGTCGGTCTTTCGCTACAACGACACGGCCTTCAATGAAGGCAGTCTTTTTATCGGGGTCGACCGGGCGCAAGACACCCTCGGAAGGCACGGCGTCGGGCGCACCCACAGTGTTGTGCTCTATGACGCGGTGGCACGGGACGGTGGTGCCACCGCTTCCTATCTGTTCTGGGTCCTGGATGTCCTCGGGCATGAAAACAAACGCATCCTCGAGGGAGGCATCGATGCCTGGGAGGCGGCCGGATATGAGCTGGTCTCCAAGCCGCGTCAATTGTCGCCGATTCTGTACCAGGCGCCCATGGAGGAGATCCGCCCTGGCGAGCTGATCGACGGCAACGATGTTTACCGGCAACTGGGCGACCCCCACTACCAGATCATCGATGTTCGATCACCGGCCGAGTACAAAGGCGAAAAGGGCACCCGCGATCTGCGGGGCAACGCCCTGAAACTGGGCCACGTTCCCACGGCCGTCAATATCGACTACCGGCTGAACTGGCAGGACCCCCAGTCTAAAAAGATCAAGGCCTACAGCGCATTGCAAAATCTCTATCGCGGACTCGACCCGCAAAAAGGCGTCATCGTGTATTGCAACTCTGGTCGGCGCAGCTCTTTCAGTTATTTCGTTCTCCGGCTGATGGGTATTGACAACGTGACCACCTACGAGCCGTCCTGGAAACAATGGGGGCAACCCGCCAACTTTTTCCCGGTGGAAACAACGGTTCACCGTCTGGCCGGCTCTGGTTTGCCGGGGGCCTCGTCCAGTGCCGAGGCGAGTGCCAAAGCGAGAGCCGACAGTCCGTCAAGCGGCCAAAAGACACCCACCGACAGCAACGCCCCCAAGGGCGGTTATGTTTCCTGTGGAGGTTAACATGGAAAAGCCAAACAGTGACAACCCGGGATATTGGCAATGGTTGCCGGCGGCCTTCGCCCTGGCGGGCGTCATCGTATTTGTCTTCGCCACCTATGGCCCGCCGGCCTCCTCGAGCGGTTTCGTAAGCACGCTAAAAGGCGCCTGGTCGGCCACTGCGCCCGAATATGCTGCATCCAAAACCCACTACCGGATGATACCCGGACCGGGTTCATGGCTGTTCGCCTTTATTCTGGGCATGGCCATCGGCGGGTTTATCGGCGGCCGCACGCTTAAAAGAAAGGTGACGGACATTCCGCCGTTATGGCGCCGCCGTTTCGGTGACGATCCGGCCCGCCGCTATACAGCCACCTTTTTGGGCGGTTTCCTGATACTCTTTGCCTCCCGGCTGGCCGGGGGCTGCACGTTGGGCCTGTTCATATCGGGATCGGCACAACTGGCCGTCAGCGGTCTCTATTTCGGCCTCCTCATTTTTACGTTTGCCATGCTGACCGCACGCCTGGTTTACGGCCAGGCAACCAAGGCCAAGGAGGTTTCATGATCACCAAAATACTGCTCGGCTTGTTCTCCGGCATCGCGTTCGGGTTCGTCATCCAACGCATCGGTGCCACCGACCCCGACCGCATGACCCGTGCGCACCTGATGATCGAAGGCGACATTCCCCGATTTATGCTGGCCGCCGTGGCCTTGTCCGCGGCAGGTCTCTTCGGTCTGCAGGCGGTCGGCGTGGGACGCACCATGGTGCTGCCCACCAGTCTCGTGGCAACCGGGTTGTCCGCGGTCATTTTCGGGATCGGCTGGGGTCTGTGCGGCTATTGCCCCGGCACCACCTGGGCGGCTGTCGGCGAAGGGCGGTTGGACGCGGTTTTTGCCCTCGTCGGAGGGCTGGCGGGGGCGGCCGTGTTCGCCCATCTGCACGAACGGTTGATTCCCCTGCTCTATGATCCGACCAATATCGGCCCGGTGACCGTCACGCAGCTGGTCGGTAATCCCGCCCTGGCCCTCGTGCTGGTGCTGCTGGCGTTCGGTGCCGTTATCTACCTGGTCGGCCGGATATGGAAAAATGATACGGCCTCGACGACGTAATCTTATCGGGCTCGTCCTCTGGTTCGTTCTGGTCGGTTGCCAAGCCGACCGGCCGGAATCTCCTCCCGGAAAACCGCCGGTGCCCAGGGGCTACGTGGATCGCCTGCAAATCCAGGCAGGGGATCGGGTCCTGTCTTTCGGTCCTTTTGTGGGATACTATTTCAAACCGCACGCCACCGGGGACATGCGCCGGCTGGATTTCATCTGCTTCAACGAGCGGTCCTTCTATACACGTGACCTGCCGCCCCATACGCGCTTATTCGAAGGCCAGGCCCGCTGGCAACGCCTGCCGGACCATGAAATTCCCATCCCGGTCGATCATCAGCGTATCGTACCGGTTTTTTTCTCCCGGGCGCCCGAGGCATGGCTCGTGAATCGCCCCCACCCTCAGGATACGTACGTCCATTTCCACTCGGCCCATGACGCGCGTGGTGCCGTGCGCTATGGTTATTGGTTCCGCCACATTGCCCTGGAGCGGTTTACCTACGACATGGGCGGTCGGGTTACGTCCGACACCCCGCTTTACCACGAAGTCAAACCAGGCCCCGACCGCGGCTTCGCCCGCATTATCGAATTTGACCACGGCCCGGCCGGATAGGTTTCAACCGGGGCCACGCGGATCGGGGCCCTGTCGCCCTGCTTCATTAGAACACAGGCGAGGCTTGTCATGAACTTCGAAATGATAATGGTTTTCGGTTTGATCCTTGTGGCCATGGCTCTTTTTGCCCATGACCGGGTTCCGTTTGATCTGGTGGCCATGATCCTGATGAGCGCCCTCATGCTGACCGGCATCCTCAGCGTCAAAGAGGGGCTCTCCGGTTTTGCGAACCCGGCCACAGTGACGATTGCCGCCATGTTTGCCCTCAGCAAGGGCATTCAGAAAACCGGGGCCCTGCGGGTGGTGAGTCGCTACCTCAGCAGGATCAAAACGCTGCCCCTTCCCAGGGCCGCCCTGATCATCATGGGAATCATTGCGATCATCTCGGCCTTCATCAACAATACGGCCGCCGTGGTGATTTTTATCCCGGTCCTCATGACCATCGCAGCCCGGATGGACACCAGTCCCTCCAAACTGCTGCTGCCGCTTTCCTTCGCCTCCATGTTCGGGGGCGTCTGCACCCTGCTGGGGACCTCCACCAACATCCTGGTAAGTTCCATTGCCGCCGACAGCGGACTGCAACCCTTTCGCATGTTCGAATTCACGCCCTTTGGCCTGATCATTGTGGCGGCAGGTTTTATCTACCTGTATTTTTTTGGCATCGGTATGGTGCCGCCAAGGCGGGAAGCCACGGACCTGTCCCGTGATTTCAACACCGTCGATTATTTGTCGGACGTCCGGGTGACCGCTGACTATGCCCATCTGGGCAAATCCCTGCCGGAAGTGGAAGATCACTGGCAATTGGCTATCGATGTGATTTTTCTCTTCCGCGACGACGACATCGTGACGGCAAAAGAGGATGCCATCCTGCAGGAGGGCGACACGCTCCGGATTCGCGCCAGCGCCGGCGAGATCGACAAGCTCGTTCAACGCCGGCCAGGCCTGGAAGTCCTTCCTTCCCATGATTGGCACGACGTGGACGTTGCCAAGGGCGATTACAAACTGCTTGAAGCCGTCGTCGCTCCCGGTTCCGACTATGACGGCCGCACGATTGCGGCCATCGATTTTGCCGATAAGTACACGGCGGTGGTTCTGGGCGCCTATAAACAAGGGCATCCGGAACAGGACAATTTGCGGGATATCCGCCTGGAAGGCGGGGATTCGGTTCTGCTGGCCATGAGGGAAAAACACATCCGTGATTTGCGGCGGGATGATCATTTCGTAATTGTCTCGGATGTGCCCCTGGCACGCTATGACACCACCAGAATGCCCGTTGCCCTGGCCGTCCTGGCCGGGGTTGTGATCAGCGCCGCCCTGGGATTGATCCCCATCGTCGTCAGCGCCTGCACCGGCGTGATCCTGATGGTTGCCACGGGCTGTCTGCGAACGAGTGAGATTTACCAATCCATCAACTGGAAGGTTATTTTTCTTCTGGCGGGGGTGATCCCCCTGGGTGTGGCCATGCAGAAAACCGGCGCGGCGCGTCTGCTGTCGGATCTCATTGTGGATATCATGGGGCCGTTGGGACCCCGCGCGGTTTTGTCAGGATACTTCCTTCTGACGATGCTGCTGACGGCCATGATTTCCAACCAGGCCACCGCCGCCATTCTGGCAGCTCTGGCCATTGAAACGGCCGGGGGGATGGGGGTTCAGGCGCGCCCCTTTCTGATGGCCGTCACCTTCGCCGCTTCCCTGAGCCTGATCACCCCCTGGGGATACCAGACCAACACCCTGATCTACGGGCCGGGCCGCTACCGGTTTACCGACTTCACCAAGGTCGGGGCGCCCCTTAATCTTATTTTCTGGATTCTGGGCACCATCTTCATTCCCCTGTTCTGGCCGTTTTAAGACGAATCGTTTTTTTCACGAATTGCATCGATCAGTTCCCTTTTGCTCATGCTGCTGCGGCCTTGGATCTTCAGTTGCCGTGCCCGGTTGTAAAGCTCCTGTTTCGTGCGGTTTTCCAGCCTGGTGTTGGGATTACCCGTTCCCTGGGTGGTCTTTTGAGGTGTTTTGCCCTTCTTGCGGCGTTGTTTGTTGACCGTCCGGGCGGCAATTTCCTTGGCACGCTCGGCACTCTTACCGCTCTCGCGGGCACTTTCCTTGATGTGCTCGTATTGGCGTTCTTCTTTTTGGCTCCACGCTTTTGGCATCAAAGCCTCCTCAACAGTTTTGGGCCTATCCCGCCCTAACGGCGGGTAGACCCTGTTTTTCGGATGGTTGCATCGCTTTCTTCCGATTATCGTCTCGATATGCCCTAACCCGATAGGGGCTATTCGGTCTTTGATGTAACGCCTTAGTTTACTTCCTCGACGGAATCATCGATTCCTCTCATTTTCGAATTTTTAAAAGAAAATCAACCACGGGTGCTTGATTTGATGGCCTCGTAAAAAGTACCTTGTCTGTCATTCCGGGCTTGATCCGGAATCTCTAACATATTGATAGCAATAGATTCCGGCTTTCGCCGGAATGACGTCAAAACGGGATTTTTGACTTTTTACGTTTCCATCTTGATTTGGAATTAAAATGGCACTTCTACCAATGATGATCAATGCGGTGATACGAGTATTTAATGGTGGATATGGCAGTACCTGGAACCGTGAAGGAACCGGAAAGGGATGGTAAGGCGCGCAAATATTCCTTGTCACAACAAGCGAAACACTTCAAGCGGGGCCAAGACGGGGAGACACGGCGAACGCCAATAGGGGATCGGTCAACACGGGAGCTCATCCGCAGCATCAGTAAAATAGGGTGATCCCGCCGTTTATATGGGGCATTGGGATAATGGCCGACGTCTCTTTTGGGGGCTATCATCATGAGGCACCGGCGCTGGGAAGAAACAGCCGCATCGGATGGTATCCACGCCGGCGCTCGGGGTGACACCCGATCGATCCATTCGCCATCCGGCCGATCCCGGGAAGAACTTTCTTCGCGTATCCCGAAGCATTTGTTGCGGGACGAAGGTATGTTTGATCGAAACCTTATCACAATCATTTGTCAGGCCGGCCGATTTCTTGTCGTTCCCGGCGCAATGGCCCTCACGGCCATTCCCCTGTGCCTGGTTGCGAAAAATACCGCTACGATGGTCGCCTTCAGCCTCACCGCCGCGGTCGGCCTTGTGGCCGCCGGCATCTTCCGGTACGTTCCGGTAAAAAAGGAGCAAGGCACGCATTGTGCCATGGCCACCGTTGCATTGGCCTGGCTTGCCACCGGTGCTTTGTGCGGCCTGCCGCTCTATCTTGCCGCCCAGGCCACCCCTGGCGACAGCGAGCTTGCGCGGGCCTACGGATCGGGCATCGATGCTTTTTTCGAGGGCATGTCGGGCGTCACCAGCTGCGGGCTGACCCTCTCCGCGCGACCGGACCTGCTGCCGCCGTCCATTCAATGGTGGCGCAGCCTGTGCGAATGGATCGGCGGTGTCGGCGTTGTGGTGCTGATGCTGGTATTGATCGACCCGGCCGAACATCACGATGCGTTTTACCGGGCCGAAGCCCGTTCCTGGCGGCTGGAAGACTCCCTGCGCAAAACCGCTCTGCGCATCTGGTCGATTTTCATGGGGCTTTCGGCCTGCAGTGTCATCGGACTTCGCCTGGCCGGCGCCCCCTGGTGGGAAGCCCTCAACCACGGCATGACCGCGATCGCCACCGGGGGCTTTACGATTCGGGCCGGCAGCTTCCAGGATGTTGCCCCACCGGTGCAATGGACGGCGATGCTTTTCATGGCTATGGGGGCGTTCAGTTTTCGCACCTACCACCGCCTGCTGGTCGACCGACTGCCCCCGTGGCGGCAATCCACCCAGATGCGCTGGCTGATAACCCTGATACTGGCAGGAGCCGCCGCCCTCACCGGCATCGCCCATCTGGAAAAGATCGACGCCACCCGCACTCAAACCGTTTTTCAGTGGGTTTCGGCGCTGGGCACCTGCGGATTTACGGCTGTGGACCTGTCCCAATGGGGGTCCGCCGCCATGCTTCTGCT
>JASFFM010000008.1:0-29035 GCA_050124295.1 Desulfobacterales bacterium
CCATACCCGGCCGACGTCCGACCCTGTGTGCCGGGTGCCCCCATCGGGCCAGCTTCTTTGCCATCAAAAAGGCGGCCCCGCGGGCGATCTACACCAGCGATATCGGCTGCTACACGCTGGGTCTGAACCTGGGGGCGGTGGATACGGTGCTCTGCATGGGCGCGGCCATCAGCCAGGCCGCCGGTTTCTACCATGCCTTCAAAGGACAGGCCAAACCCCGGGATGTGGTGGCCACCATCGGAGACTCCACCTTTTTCCATGCCGGCCTGCCGGCCCTGATCGATGCCGTTTCCCAGGGGGTGCGTTTTGTCCTGGTCATTCTGGACAACCGCACCACCGCCATGACCGGCAACCAGCCGACCCCGACCACCGGGCGAGGGGCCTGTGGCGAACCCCTGCCGGCCTTGGATATGGAAAAGCTGATCGAGGGGTGTGGCGTCGGCTTTATACGGGTCGCCGATCCTTACAGGACCGACGGTCTGATGGAAACCCTCAAGGAGGCCTTGGCCTACAGCCGCACGTCCGGACCGGCAATCGTGATTTCGCGTGCCCCCTGTCTGATCGACAAACAGGCCCCACGGGATAAGGCCACCGGCACCTCCCCTGAAGTAAGCGAGGAATGCGACGGTTGCGGATACTGCGTGCAGCATTTTGAGTGTCCGGCCATCGTCATGGCCGAAGACGAATCCCATGTGGCCATCGATACGGTATTGTGCAGCGGCTGTGGGGTCTGTCGGCACGTCTGTCCAAAGCAAGCGTTCGGCTATCCGGCATGAATCCGGACCGGTAGCCAAAGACCCAAGACGTCAAGGAAACATCATGAACCAAATGATTGACCAGCAGATCGTCATTAGCGGCGTCGGCGGCCAGGGGGTACTATTTGTTACCCGACTGATGGCCGAAGCAGCCGTCCGCAAGGGGTTGTCGGCATTGACATCGGAAACCCACGGCATGGCGCAGCGCGGTGGGACCGTCATCTCCCATTTGAAGGTCGGCCGCTATACCAGCCCGCTGATACGCACCGGCAAGGCTGACGGTCTTCTTGCCCTGAAGGGCGAAGGCGCCGAACAGCACGGGCATTACTTGCGAAGCCAAGGGTGGGCAGTGGTGAATACGGTGAATGGGGGGCAGGATAGGCCTACCGGCTGGAAATGGTTGGATGCCGACCGTCTGGCCCATGCGGCCGGCAATCCACGCTCCGTCAATCTTGTCGTTCTGGGGGGCGCCCTGTCCGGAGAGGGGCACCGGTCTCTGTTTTGTTCGCTGGAAGATATCCGGGCGGTCCTGGCAGAGCGGCTGTCGGCCAAACCCGACCTGCTGAAGCAATCTTACAAGGCACTGGAAGCGGGACTGCTGGCCGCGAAGGCCTGATGCATGGTGAAGGGGCGCGTCCGGCAGTCCCCATACTTAAACCAAGGCCGTCAGTGCTCACGGCTGGCGGACTGAAGTGGTGGAGGAGAGTCGAAGATGAAAAGAAGATTCGATAGGCGGCTAGCGTTGTGCTTGGTTGTTACCGTGCTGACCCTTATGGGCCTACCGGCAGGCCTGGTCGCCGGTACCATCACCCTGAGTTATGCCAATTTCCCACCGGCCCCCACCTTTCCCTGCGTGCAGATGGAGCGCTGGAAAACCGAGGTTGAAAAACGCACGGGTGGCATGGTTGCGATTAAAACCTATCCGGGCGGAACCTTGCTCGGTGCCAAGGAAATGATGGACGGCGTCATGGCCGGTCAGGCGGATATCGGCAACCTCTGCATGGCCTACCAGCCGGGACGTTTCATCGTCACCAATGCCACCAGTCTGCCGTTGGGTATTCCAGACGCCCGCACCGGCAGCCTGGTCCTTTGGGACCTCTACAAGAAATATCAACCCCAAGCCTTCGGCCAGGTGAAGGTGCTGACGATGTTTACCACGGCTCCGGCCAATATCATGTCCAAAAAAGCGGTTCGCAGCCTCGAGGACATCCAGGGACTGGATTTGAGAGCCTCCGGCGGGGCCGCGCAGATTTTAAAGGCCTGGGGTGCCAACCAGGTCGGAATGCCCATGTCGGCTACCCCGGAAGCGTTGCAGAAAGGTGTTGTGCAAGGTCTTTTTTCTTCCCTGGAGGTCATGAAAGATCTGAAGTTTGCGGAAAGCTGCCGTTATGTCACCATGACCGAAACGGTCATCTATCCCTTTGCGGTGGTCATGAACATGGATCGCTGGAAGGCGCTGCCGCCGGAAGTCCAGAAGGTCATGGATGACCTGGGCACGGAGCAAGCCGAATGGACCGGCAACTATATGGATCAACACGTGAAAGCCTCCATGGAATGGTCCATCAAGGAACACAAGGTAGAGGTCATTGCCCTGGATACGGCAACCAAGGCGGCCTGGGACCAGAAACTGCAATTTATCACCGACCAATGGGTGTCGGGGGCCAAGGAAAAAGGATTTCCAGCCGAAGCCATCGTCGCCGACATTCAGAAACTGACCCAACAGTATCAATAAACACGGCGCAGTGCCGGGGCCGCAATCGCCAGGGGCATTGCGGCCTTTTTGTTGTGAGGGGTAGCGAATGAGCGGATTGGAACGCTTGACGCATTGGTTAAACCGTTTGCTCGTTTTTGTGGGCGGCGTGTTCCTGGTGGGCATGATCGTGTTGACCTGTGCCAATATCGCCAGCCGGGCGGTGTGGGCGCCGATCCGGGGAACATTTGAACTGATGGGCTACTTCGGTGCCGTGGTGACGGCGGCGGCACTGGCCTACACCCAGTTGCACCGCGGCCATATCGCGGTCAATGTTCTGATCCAACGTTTTTCGCGGCAAACCCAGAGACGTTTAAACGGTTTTAACAACGTCGTCTGTGCGCTATTTTTTTCCATTTTGTCCTGGCAGATCGCATTGAAAGCCCATGGATTCATGAAGACGGGCGAAGTCTCGGAAACCTTGCGGGTGATTTTCTACCCCTTCACCTATCTGGTTGCTGCCGGTTGTGGGGTGCTGGCGCTCGTGTTTCTGCGTGATCTGCTAAAAGCCATCCGAACCCGCAATGGGGCCGCCCAATGAGCGCGGCCATGGTAGGTGTTCTGGGCATCGTGATCCTGCTGGGCGTATTGTTTTTTTTGGGTATGCCGGTGGGCATCGCCATGGCCCTGGTGGGGTTTGTCGGATTCTGCATCCTCGTATCGTTTAAAGCGGGCCTCTACATGCTGAGCTCGGTCTTCTGGGACACTTTTTCCAAATACGGTCTGACCGTGATTCCGCTGTTTATTTTCATGGGACAGGTGGCCTTTCACTCGGGGGTCAATGCCAAGCTATACAATGCGGCCTATAAGTGGGTCGGCCATATCCGTGGTGGCATCGCCATGGCCACCGTATTGGCCTGTTCCGCGTTTTCCGCGATTTGCGGTTCCAATGCCGCCACGGCCGCGACCATGACCACGGTGGCCCTGCCGCAGATGCGCAAATTCAACTATCACCCCAAACTGAGCACCGGGGCCATCGCCTGCGGCTCAACCCTGGGGGTGGTCATCCCCCCCAGCGTGGTGCTGATTGTCATCGGGTTGTCGACCGAGCAATCCATTGCCCGGCTATTTTACGGCGGCGTCGGGGCCGGTATTTTGTTGACCCTGACCCTGATGGTGACGGTGGCGCTGGTTTGCCGCCGTCATCCGGACTGGGGGCCCGTAGGACCGCCCGTTAGTTGGCGGGAACGCTGGGTCTCGCTTTCCGGTGCGCTGGAGATGGCTGTGCTCTTCCTGCTGGTGATGCTGGGTTTGTTCTTCGGTGTGTTTACGCCGACCGAGGCGGGTGCGGCCGGAAGCCTGCTGGCCCTTCTGATCGCGGTTGTCCAGCGCCGCCTGATGTGGAACGGATTTCTGGCCTCGGTGACGGACACCCTGAAGATATCCTGCATGGTGATCGTGATCGTCACCGGCGCCATGGTCTTCGGCCGCTTTCTGGCGGTGACCCGAATCCCTTTCGATATCGCCGCCTGGGTGGTGGGGTTGCCGATCCCCAAGGTTTGTGTGATGGGCATCATTTTTCTGATCTATATCATCGGGGGTGCGGTGATGGATGCCCTGGCACTCCTGCTGATTACGATACCCATTTTTTTCCCGGTGGCCGCCGAGCTGGGCTACGACCCGATCTGGTTCGGGGTGACGATTACCGTGGTGACCACCCTGGGGGCGGTGACCCCGCCCGTGGGCGCCACGACCTATGTGGTGGGAGGGATGGCCGGTGATATTCCGCTGGAGGATGTCTTCCGCGGGGTGGCCTATTTTTTGCCGGCCTATCTGGTGTGTATTCTGATGCTGATGCTGGTACCGGAAATGGTCACCTTCCTGCCCAACCTGCTGCGCTAAAATAATGGTGCGGCCAACGGGCCCTGCCAACGGCGGTGCTAAAAAAAGGACTTGCGTGCCACCCCAAAGATTGATAGGGACCCTCCAAAATGCCTCTAAAAAAGCGACGGCCCTTCTCTTGCGGGGACGCGGGCGCTTTTTCCGGCTTGAGCCCGAACCATATTCTTTGATCTGTGCGAGCCCCTGGTAGCCTCCCACGGTATGGTTCGGGCTCTTTTTTTGCCGCGTCCTTTAAAAGGCAACCTTGGCGTCAGGCGGCAATGATAATCCCTGCGGCGTAGGCGCCAGGGCGCTGCGGCGCTTAAGATACCCCAAGCCTCGATCGGGGCGCAACGACCAATCGAGCCTGTCCGGGAATCTCGAATGGTGTCTCGTCCTCCCTCGCCCGCGTCCTTCCAGAAGATGACGAATCGGTAATTGAAGGTCCACCGGCGGCGATCGCCCGAATTGTGCCGCGAGAGGGGGGTTTCAGGCCATGGATCCATCCATCCTGCGCGCATGCCGATCCGCCGCCCATCTTTCCTTTGACGGAAAACAGAAGGGCGTTGTTGCCCGGCGGGATGAAGCGCCGCCCGGCCAGGGCGCATCAGCCCCCGATGGATGACATGCGTGCATTGATGTGACCGTCACTGCCGGCCAGGCCGTGGGCCATGGGTTTGTGGCGGACCCCTTCGAGGATGACGGCGGCCAGTTGCGCATCCGTGGCCCCGGCCCGCAGGGGGGTAATCAGATCAAATTCACGGTTGGAAAGCAGGCAAGGGCGCAATTTTCCGGCGGCCGTCAGGCGCAGACGATTGCAGCGCTCACAGAAATGATGACTCCGGGGACTGATGAAGCCCACCTCGCCGGGTGCGCCGGGATAGCGAAAGCGTTGCGCCGGGCCGTCTTGGCCGCCGGGGGTAACCGGCGCCAGCGTTGCCCTTCTTTCCACGCTGCGCCGGACCTGATCGTTGGATATGTAGGGGTCGTGGGCGAGCCGTGTATTGCCCATGGGCATATATTCGATAAAGCGCACATGATAGGGATAGCTCCGGGTCAGACTGGCCAGATCTTCGAATTCATCGTCATTGACGCCCCGCATGGCAACCACATTGATCTTGATCGGGCTGAAGCCGATCTTCCGGGCGGACTCGATGGCCTTCCAGACCCGGTCGAATCCGTCCTGGCCGGTCAGTTGGGCGTATCGATCCTGGCGCAGGGTATCGAGGCTGATGTTGAGGCGCTTGATGCCCGCCGCCCGCAAGGGCTCCAGGTAATCCTGGAGCAGAAGGCCATTGGTGGTCAGGGCGATGTCGCTAAGCCCTTCGATGTGCGTTAGCTTATCCATAAAGGGCAAAAGATCCTTGCGAACCAGTGGCTCCCCGCCGGTAATGCGGATTTTGGTGATCCCCAGGCTCACACCGATCTGCAGGATGCGCAGGATTTCTTCATAGCGCAAGATGTCGTGATGGGACATGCGTGGGATGGCATTGCGCGGCACACAATAGGCGCATCGCAGATTGCAGCGGTCCGTGACCGACACGCGCATGTAATTGAGTCGGCGGCTAAAGCGATCAAGTAATACGGTCTCGCGCAATGGTTCTCCATGGGCGCCTTGGCGTTAGTGATCCCTGCGGGCCGGGTGGCGATGCCGGGGGCCTGCCCGCAGGCACCAGGAAGCTTAGCGGAAAAGGCGTTATTAAACCAGAACATAAGTGGCCTTGTTTCCGGTGCAAGCGATTCAGGCGGTGATTTTGGAGGATGGGGCGAATTTCTCCCGATATTCAGGGATGGTCACCATAGGCGGTCGTTCGATACCGGCCATTTTCATGGCATCCGGTGTGATGTTGTTTTTCACCAGCTGGTACTGAATGATTTCGTCAAATATTTCTTTCTTCAATTCAAGAATGCCCAGACTTTGCAGGCGGCTCAAAAAAGTCTTGAGCACCACGAAGGACATGCGCCCCAGGGCTTTGATATCCTGGTTGCGATGCACCCGGCGTTCGAGATCCACCTGGGCGATGACATCCAGGCCCCATTTTTCGCAGATATCCAAAATCATACTGGTTTCAACCCCATAACCGATGGGGAAGGGAATTTGCTCGAAGACCTCTCGGAATCCGGCATATTCCCCGGACAGGGGTTGCAGGATCTGGGTCAACTCAGGGAAGAAAAGCGAAAACAAGGGCCGGATGACCAGTTCGGTTACCCGGCCGCCGCCCGTGGGACGTATCTTGCTCTTACCGGTGGCGATGGGCCGATCGTAGAAAGCCTTGGTATACTTGATGTGATCGTACATCAGCAGCGGGCCCAGCAGGCCGTAGCAGAAGCGATGGTGGATATTCTTGATGTCGGCATCCAGATAGACGATGATGTCGCCGGTGGTGATGTAGAGCGCCTTCCAGAGATTTTCACCCTTTCCTTTGTAGCCGCCATGGGCTGGCAGCAATTCATCGGCAAGGTAGACTTTGGCATCGAAGGATTCAGCGATTTTGACGGTATTGTCCGTCGATCCGGAGTCGATGACGACGATTTCATCCAGCAGGGGATGGCGCGTCATGAGCTCGGATTTCATGATGATAATTTCTTTGGCGATGGTTTTCTCTTCGTTAAGGGTTGGCAGGCAAAGGGAGATTTTCAATCCTTTTTTCTGTTTTTCTTCCACCAGGCAGGCCAGATCGCCGAACCGGCTGTAGTGAAAGGTATTGGAATCAAGCCAGTCTTTATTCATCGCAAACTCCACTGTCGATGGCTTGCATCACGCCGATGAGCTGGGCGATACCCTTGAACATGGGCGCGATTTCCATTTGGGAGATGGGTTGATGGTAGTCCTCACCGTTGGTCAGGCCCAATGTGACGGCCGGTATTTTCTTGGACAGCAGAATGGACAGCTCCGATTCACTCGGCTCGCCTACCGCCTGGATATCCAGGGCCTGCATGACCTCGCCGGCGGCCTTTACCAGGGGATGGTTGTAGCGCAGCCGGGTGGCGTTCGCATTGCTGATGGTTTCAAGCTTCATACGCACACCGAATTCATGGCTGATTCCGGTGACCATGTCTTTGATCTCGGCAAAAATGGGCTTGACCATTTTATCGCTGTCGCTCTGGATTTCCATCCCCAGGGTTGCATCGTAGGCAATGATGCCGTGCTTCTGGCCGCCCCTTATTTTCCCGATGATCACGTGACTGCGGGGTTTCTGGGGCAGACGAATGGCCAAAATCTGGTTGATCAATTCGTGCAGTACCAGAATGGCGTTGGGTTTGAAACGATATTCAATGCCTCTCTGTTCCAGAATCTGGCAGGTAATCTCGCATCGAATCATGCCCTCCGAATAATAACTGAGGCGACCCAGCTCGACCCCCTCAAGACAGACGGCACCCCGGATGGGCGTGGGCCAGGTTTTCACCAGATGCCGCATGCCTCTCAGGTTGCCCTTTCCCAGGGACTGAATGACGCCGGCCAGGATGATATCGGATTGAAAGGTCAATCCGAGCTGCCGGAAAATGGCCGGCAGCGAGGCCAGCACACCCACGCCGAGTGAGTTGTCCAAAATGCCGGGCCCGCGAATGGTGCTCGCCGAAATCGTGTAATTATGATCGATGTCATGGGTGATGGGGGTGTCGAGGTGCGCGACCACTAAAATCGGCGGGAGATCATCCTGGCGGCCGCGAACTATCCCGATCGGGTTTTGATAGCCGTCGGACGTACATTCATCCGCATGGTTTTCAACCAGGCGATCCATAAATTTGATCGCCCGCCGCTTTTCATGAAAAGTGGGGGCCGGAATCTGGCCCAAAAAGACGATATTGGCGATAATGGTCTCGCGGATCCGGCGGATCATGTCGACGTATTGGGTGAGGTTGTCGAGATATGGCGGCATCATGCCTCCCCGCGGGAACTGTCCCGGCGGTTCGATAGGGGTATGCCCAAGGCAGCGAAGGGGGGGGGCCGCATTAGCCGCGGGCCGTGCCCCGGCCGCCTGATGGCATGGGAAAGCGACCGGGTCCCGTGATCTCTTTGAACTATCATCCTCGCGCGTTGTAACCGGCCTTTGGCCAATCAGAGGAAAACATGCATGGATCAGTTGAACATCAGGCGTGGCAGTTCTAAGAACGAACGGCCGTTACAGCGAGGGCAGTGAAAGGTTCCCGTAGATACTTTACCAACCATACACCAGGTTTGCACGGCAGGTCAACGCTTCTCTCCGGTATCATTCCCCAATTAGCCGATTTGCCTGGGCCAGCGTCCGCGAGGCAAGTCCGTTGCCGCGGTGCTCTTTTGAGACATAATGGGGGCCTAAAAAAGAGGCCTGCCCCTTGCAGACGTGTGAAATATCCGGGTTGCGCGCCGGATGGCGAAAGGTCCCGTGAGCCAGTTGCTCTCATGATGCCGAGGGCTTCAAGCAGCCGCAATCTGACCATGGGACGGGAGCAGGGCTGCCCCACCCTGGTGACAACGTGTCGGTGCGGCGCGGTTGCTAGTCACGCTCGGCGCCGAAGAAGGTTTGGATGGCTGCGCACAAACCCGGGATGGTGTATTCATGGGCAGTAATATCCACCTTGAACCCCAAGGCGAGGGCGGTTTCGGTGGTGATGGGGCCGATGCTGGCGGTGTGGACCCTGCGCATCAAATGGTCGCACTGATCGGCGGGGAGCATCTGGTGAAAATGTTTGACCGTCGACGAACTGGTAAACGTGACCATGTCCACCCGGCCGTTGGCCAGATCGTCCACCAGCCCGGCGGCGCCCTCCGTGACAGGCCGGGTGCGATAGGCGGCGATTTCATCCACCGTGGCGCCCATACGGCGAAGCTCATCCGGCAGGATGGGCCGTGCCTCGGCGGCCCGGGGCAGGAGGATGCGCCGGCCGGCCACGTTTTGGGCGGCAAAAGCTTCGACCACCGCTTCCGCGCGGTAGCTGGCCGGTATGATGTCGCTGTGGAAGCCCTGCCCGCGCAGGCGTTCGGCGGTGGCCGGGCCGATGACGGCGGTGCGCAGGTGATGCAGCGCACGCACGTCCTTGCCCTGTTCGAATAGCCGATCGAAAAAATATTGGACACCGTTGACGCTGGTGAAAATCAGCCAATCGTAGGTGGCCAGGTCTTGAATGGCATTGTCCAACGGGGCCTGGTCATCCGGGGGGCCCACTTCGATGGTGGGATATTCAAGACAGTTGGCTCCCATTTCGGTCAGGCGTTCCACCAGGTCGCTGGCCTGGGCCCGCGCCCGGGTGACGATGATGGTGCGTCCGAAAAGGGGCCGATCCTCAAACCACTTGAGACGGTCGCGCAGACCGACGACCTGGCCCACGACAATCAGGGCGGGGGCCTTGATCCCGGCCTGCCGGGCAATAGCGACGATTGTGGCCAGGGTCCCGGTCACGGTTTTCTGGCGGGTGGTCGTGCCCCAACGGACCAAAGCCACCGGAGTTTCTGGATCCATGCCGTTGATTTGCAGCCGGTCGGCAATCAAAGGTAGATTTTTTACCCCCATAAAGAAGACCAGGGTGCCGATACCGGTGGCCAAGGACTTCCAGTCGATGCTGGAATTTTCCTTGGTCGGGTCTTCGTGACCGGTTACGAAGGCTACCGTGGAGGTGTAATCCCGGTGGGTCAGGGGAATGCCGGCATAGGCCGCGCCGGCCACCGCCGAAGTCACGCCGGGGACCACCTCGAAAGGGATCCCGGCAGCCACCAGCTCTTCGGCTTCCTCCCCGCCACGCCCGAAGATATAGGGATCGCCGCCTTTCAAGCGGGCCACAGAGAGGCCCTGGCGGGCCTTGTCGATGATGAGTTGATTGATGCCGCCCTGGGGCAGGGTATGGCGGCCGCCTTTTTTGCCCACATAGATCATTTCGGCCTGGGGTGCAGCATGCGCCAGCAGTGCCGGTGCGGCCAGATAATCGTAAATGACCACGTCGGCCGTGTGGATGCAATGCTGGCCCTTGACCGTAATCAGCCCCGGATCGCCGGGGCCGGCCCCGATGAGATAGACTTTGCCTGGTTTCATGAAGGTAGTTCCGTTTGTAAACTGTCCAGGATGGTGCGCGCACCCCGTTCCAGCAGACGCTCCGCCAGGTTCAGGCCGATGGTTTCGGCCTGCTGCGCCTGTCCCGCAAGGGATTCGCGGACCATGGTCTTGCCATCCAGATCGGCCACCAGACCGGTCATCCCGAGCTGAGGGCCGTCGAGGGTCGCGTGCCCGGCAATGGGCACTTGGCAGCCCCCTTCCAGCCGGGCCAGAAAGGACCGCTCCGCCAGCACGGCCCAACGGGTGTCGGCATGGTTCAGGGGGGTGATCAGGGGCGTGATGGCCGGGTCGTCGGCACGGGTTTCCAGGCACAGCGCCCCTTGTCCTACGGCGGGAAGCATGACCTCCGGCAACAGATACTCGGTGATGCGCTCCGCCAGCCCCAGGCGCTTGACGCCCGCCGCCGCCAGCACAATGGCATCCATGTCCTCTTCGACCAATTTGCGCAGGCGTGTGTCCAGGTTGCCGCGCAGCGGTATGATCTGCACATCCGGGCGCGCAAGTCGCAGCTGAGCTGCCCGTCGCAGGCTGCTGGTGCCGATCCGGGGTTGCGCCCCGAGGTCCCCTAGGCTCGTGCCCTCACGGGCGATGAGCACATCCAGGGGTGTTTCCCTTTCCGGAACGGCGCCGATGCAAAGACCCTCCGGTATGCGCGCTGGCATGTCCTTCATGCTGTGGACGGCGATATCGACCCGCCCATCCAAGAGCGCTTCCTCGATCTCCTTGACGAACAACCCTTTCCCGCCGACTTTGGCCAGCGGAACGTCCAGAATCTTGTCCCCTTTGGTCTTGATGATTTCCAGGCCCACGGTGAGGCCGGGATGAAGCTTTTCCAGGCGTTGTTTGACCCAGTGGGCCTGCCACAGGGCCAGCTTGCTGCCCCGCGTGCCGATGGTCACCGGGCTACCCATCAGTGGCCGCAACCCGCGCAGCTGGAGGCGGCGCAGCCCCCGCAGGAGGAGGTCGCGGCCGTGGACTTGACGGTTTCGCCGCCGGCGCCCTTGCTTAAAAAACCGCAGGTGGACATCAGGCGGCAGACTTTTTTGCTGTGGCACTCCGAGCATTCCGGATCGGGTTTCCCGATCACCAGGTATTCAAACGTCTTGCCGCAGTGCTGGCATTGGTATTCATAGATCGGCATATGGGTTTCTCCTTGGTGTGGGCCTGGCGGTGACACCCCCCAAATGAAAAGGGGGCACGCGGCCCCTTGCGGTTGTGTTTCCCTTGGCGCACCTACTTACAGGGCTTTGTCGTTTTTGGCAAGCCATGAGCGACCGTTGTATTCCCTCGGGTTATCCTGGCCCCTTGTCGCGCATGGCTTGCGGAAACAAGATCTGATCGACCAACTGGCAAAGCATGTGACCCATCACGATGTGCGTTTCCTGAACACGGGCGGTGACGGTCGTCGGCACCGTCAAGGCCAGGTCGCTTGCTTCGATCAAGGCCCCTCCCTGGCCGCTCATGCCCAGGCAGCGCAGCCCCAGTTCACGGGCTGTTTCCAGGCCCGCCACGACATTGGGCGAATGACCGCTGGTGCTGATGCCCCAGGCCAGGTCGTCCCGTGTCCCCAACGCCTGGATTTGCTTGGCAAAGATCTGATCGAAAGCATAATCATTGCCGATACTGGTGATGACGGAGGTGTCGGTCGTGAGGGCCAGGGCTGGAAGGGGACGTCGTTCGATCTGAAAGCGATTGACGAATTCGGCGGCCAGGTGTTGGGCGTCCGCTGCGCTGCCCCCATTGCCGAAAAGTAAAATCTTATGGCCGGAAGCGATACAGATTGCCAGCATATCGGCGGCCGTGATGAGTTTTTCGGTTTGGCTGCTAACGGCCTCGCGCTTGATACGGATGCCGTCTTCCAGAATCGTGGTGATGAGCTCCGGCATGGATTGCATTGGCATCTTTCCGTTTGCGGTCTTTGTCCGTGCGATCATCATCGGCAGTTTCCCGGCGCTTGTCAGCAGGCTTTATCGACGCTACGGTCCTCGATGGCGCGGATCGCTGCCTGCGCGTCCTCGCCCAAGGATTGGGCCTTTCGAAAAGCGTCTAAAGCCTTGTCGAATTGACCGGTTTTTTTCAGCAGGCGGCCCAATCGCAAATGAAACCTCCCGCTGTCGGGGTTTATCTCGACACTTTGACGGCAGAAGGCCAGGGCGATGTCCAGGTTTTCATTTTTCAGCTCGTAACAGCGGCCCAGACCTGACAAGGCTTGGGCATCATTGGGGTGAATCCGCAGGGTTTTTTTGAAGGGCACGATGGCCTGGTCGAGAAGGCGCTGGTCCAGGTAGGTATCGCCCAGCAGGCGCTGTACCGCAGCAGATTCAGGTTTCAGGGCAGCGGCACGCTGAAGCAGTTCCTGGGCCTTTTCCGGTTGCCCGGACTCCAAAAGAAGCTTGCCGGCCTGGAGGTTGAGCTCGAAAACATCCTTGCCCGAAGGGGCGGCTTTCAGCCAGCACTGCAGCGCTTTTTCCCGTTCCCCCATCAGCAGTTGGACCAGGCCCGAATTGTAAAGGGCCAGAATTTCATCGGCCTTGATTTTAAGCGCCGTCTGGAAGGCGGTCAGTGCTTTGGCATACTTCTGCTGCACACCGAAGCAGACCCCCAGGCTATTGAGGACATTGACGTTACGTGAATCCAAGCGCAGGGCATTGCGATATTCACCGATCGCACGATCGATATCGCCGGCATCATAGTAGCGGTCGCCGCTGATATTGAGACTGATGGCGTCAAAACAGGCGCGGCCCCCGGGACCCAGAAAAAAGGCATGCTCCAGCGCTTTACGGGCATTTTCGATGACTTCGCGCGGGGTATATTTCAGGCAGGGAAAGGCCGCCAGACCAATGGTCAGCGTGCGCCCGAGAGCCGTGTGGACCCGCGCCTGAACTTTTTTGGCCAGGGCCAGCCCGGAGGCCACGTCCCGTCCCGGAAAAACACAGCCGAAGATGTCGCTTGTCATGAGCCCCCACCAGCCGTTTTCGGCCTCGCACCATCGATCGACGGTATCCGCGACCAGCCCCCGCACCTGCTGCAGTTGCGCATGGTCGTCCCCCGGCCGGTGGGCGGCGGTGTCGATGCGCAGGGCCAGGGCGGTAAACAGGGCCTGGCCGGCCGTTTGTTCAGCGGCCCGCTCGATGGCGGCATCGCCAATCCGGAGCTTCGGATAACGCTTGCGCAACGGCTCATCGGCGGTCGGCTCTGTGCCGTCGGGAGGCGTATCGCGCTCCGGCGCATGTCGTTCTTCCGCCGGCGTCTTGGAAAAGAGGAAATGCTGGGTTGCCGTGAGGTTGCGGTTTACGCCGCCGGAATCTGACGTCATAGACGCTCCTTGTTCAGCATGTGCCGGAAGGCGGTTTCGATGTGGGTCTGGTCGTTGTCCTGCAGCGTGCGGACATCCATAATGAAACGGTCTTTTTCGATGCGGCCGATGATTGGGGGCGCAAAATGGCGTAGGAACGCCTCCGTGCGCTGGGCCGACCCGGCCTCAAAGGTGACCACCACGCCGTGGCTGGGAAGTTTCAAGAGCGGCAAAGAGCCGCCGCCGATACGCGACGTGACGCGCTCGCACGCGAAGGTCAGACGCGGGTCGGCGATGGCTTGCAGGCGGTTGCAGAGGTGCCCGGCCCGTTCCGCCAGTACCTGATCGGGCACCATCATCATGCGCAGGGTGGGTATCTCGGCCACCGCTCGGGCTTCGTCGCGATAGAGCCTCAGCGTGCTCTCCAGGGCGGCCAGGGTCAGTTTGTCGATACGCATGGTCCGATTGATGGGGTTTTGCTTGATGGCATCCAAAATCTTGCGTTTCCCCACTATCAGACCGGCCTGCGGTCCCCCCAGAAGTTTATCGCCGCTGAAAGTGACCATATCCACACCGCTGGCCACGGATTCCTGAACGGTCGGTTCCCGGGGCAGCCCGTATCGCCGGAAATCCACAAAGGTACCGCTGCCCAGATCTTCCATGACCGGCACCTCGTGCTGTTGCCCCAGCGCCACCAGTTCTTTGAGGGAAACTTCCTTGGTAAACCCGGTGATGGCAAAATTGCTCTGATGGACCTTGAGCAGCAGGGCCGTTTTTTCGCCGATGGCGTGGGCATAGTCCCTCAAATGGGTGCGATTGGTGGTTCCCACCTCTTTGAGATGGGCGCCGCTTTTGCTCATCACATCGGGAATACGAAAGGCACCACCGATCTCGACGAGTTCGCCGCGCGAGACGACGACTTCCCGCGATTTGGCCATGGTCTCCAGGGCCAGCAGCACCGCGCCGGCATTATTGTTGACCACCAGGCCCGCTTCGGCGCCCGTGATTTCACAGAGCAGGTCCTCGACAATGCTGTAACGCGATCCGCGGCTTCCTTCCGCCAGGTTGTACTCCAAATTGGAGTATCGGCTCGCGATGAGGGACAGATTGGCGATGGCATCCGGGCATAGCAGGGATCGCCCCAGGTTGGTGTGAATGACGATGCCGGTGGCGTTGACGGTCGGGCGCAGGTTGGGTTGCATGGCCGTCGCCACGAGGGTTTCGATCCGCTGCAAGACCGCCTTTTCATCCACATCCGCAGCGCTAAGCCCGTTGCGGCCCTTCAGCAACTGGTGGCGCAGCGCCTCAAGGGCTGTGCGGGCGGCATTGCGCAGCACGCTATGGGGGGCCTGGCGGAGGGTATCAGACTGCCGGGCGCAATCCAGGAGGCGGTCGACACCGGGTAAGCGCTGCAGCAGCATCTGGGTTTGGTCGTCCATGGTTCCTTCCTGCCGGCCGAATGGTGGCGGGCGCCGTGCATCAATTCTCAAACTTTACTTTTTAGCATCGAAAAGCTAAGTGTTTCAATATATTTATTCCCCACTTCCACGGCAACCCCCTGCGGCCATGATGCCCAAAGGAGGATCATGCGCGACCCCAAAGACTACATTATTTTTCCCCTCGATGTCGCCGAACGGGTCGAGGCCGAGCAGCTGGTTCGCCGCCTGGCCGGCCATGTCGGGCTGTTCAAGATCGGATTGGAGCTTTTCATTCGGTCCGGTCCGGATTTGATCCGCTGGGTGCGGGCGCAGGGGGATGTCGGCATTTTTCTGGACCTCAAGCTGCATGACATCCCGGCGACGGTGTCGCGCGCGATGGCCGCCATTGCCCACTTGCAGGTCGATCTGACCACGGTGCACTGCGGCGAGAATCCGGAGATGCTCGAAGCGGCCGTGCAGGCCAGTCAGGGACGTACCAAGGTTCTCGGGGTGACCGTGTTGACCAGTGTGGGTTCGCAGGAGTTGCACCGCGCAGGCTTCCCTCCCGCGCTGGCGGATAACGTGCAAGCCCTCGTGCTGCAGCGCGCGGCAGGGGCCCGGGCCGCCGGCTGCGCCGGTGTGGTTTGCTCCGGTTGGGAAGCAGCGTCCATCAAACAGACGATCGGGGCAGACTTTCTGGCCGTGACCCCGGGGATCAGGCCGTCGTGGAACTCCGCGGGGCCTGATGATCAGCGGCGCGTCATGACGCCTGTGGAGGCCGTGCGCAATGGGGCGGATTACCTTGTGATCGGCCGGCCGATCCGCGATGCCGCCGATCCGGTCGGAGCCGCCCAGCAGGTGGCGGATGAGATTGCCGAAGGCCTGTTCTGACCATTGGCGGAGATGGGCATCATACTTTCCCGGGAACCGCCGTCAATACCACCCGATGTAGCGTGTGATGGTCAAGGCCGCCATTGCCAGGGCCAGCACCAGCACCAACATCAGTTGGTCACGCGTGAAAAACGGCATCGGGACCTCCGCGGATCAGGGTTTATCCAGATTGAAAGCGCTGTGCAGAACCCGGACCGCCAGTTCGGCATATTTTTCGGTGACGACGCACGAAATACGGATTTCCGAGGTGCTGATGAGACGGATGTTGATATTTTCGCTCGCCAGGGTGGCGAACATTTGGGCGGCCACCCCGGAGTGGTTTTTCATGCCCACCCCGATCACCGAAACCTTGGCAATGTTCTGATCGCCCAGAACCTCCTCGGCCCCCACGGTCTGGGCCACCTCTTCGGCAATCGCCATGGCTTGCTTGAAGTCGGTTTCCGGCACCGTGAAGGTTAGATCGGTCTGCCCGCCGGAGCGCATGTTTTGGATGATCATATCGACGACAATGCCGGCCTGCGAGACGGGTGAAAATACTTTGGCCGCGATTCCGGGCTGATCGGGAACTTTCTTCAAGGTGATTCGGGCCTGGTTCTTGTCGCATGTCACGCCGGAGACCAACAGTTTTTCCATACTGGCGTCTTCATTGACCACCATGGTTCCCTCCTCATCGCTGAATGACGATCGCACGTGCACGGGCACGCTGAATTTCTTGGCGAAGGCCACCGATCGAATCTGCAGGACCTTGGCACCCAGGCTGGCCATTTCCAGCATTTCGTCATAGCTGACCCGCGTCATCTTGCGGGCGCGGGGGCAGATATTCGGGTCGGTGGTGTAGATGCCGTCCACATCGGTGTAGATTTCGCAGCTGTCGGCTTTGATGGCCGCGGCGATGGCCACAGCCGAAGTGTCGGACCCGCCGCGGCCCAGGGTGGTGATATTACCATTGGGATCACAGCCCTGAAAACCAGCCACCACAACGATTTTGCGGTTCTGGACAAGGGCCTTGATCGATTCGCCGCCAATATCGAGGATACGGGCATTGCCGTGAGCGCAGTCGGTGATGACACCGGCCTGGTGGCCCAGAATGGATTCGGCGGCGTAGTTCATGGCGCGCAAGGTCATGGCCAGGAGGGCGGCGGTGGTCTGCTCGCCCGTGGCCAGCAAGACGTCCAGCTCGCGCTTGTCCGGCGCATCGGTGACCTGATGCGCCATCCGGATCAGGCCATCGGTGACCCCCGCCATGGCCGAGAGGATGACCACGACATCGTTCCCCCCGTCATACGTCTGGGCGACGCGTTTGGCGACAATCCGAATGCGATCGAGATCGGCCACCGATGTGCCGCCGAATTTCTGTACGATGAGACCCATATGCTCCTCTCACAAGACGTTTGGGAGACCTTTTAGCAAAATCTCCGGTGCAAGTCCATATGCCGCTATATCGAGCATTCGGGCGGAGGTGCCGAGAATACGGATATCCACCGCCAAATGCGCCTCAGGCAGGTCGTCCGCCAGACCCTGGGACCATTCGATGGCCATGACGCCAGGTTCGTCCATGAGATCCAGCAGGCCGATATCTTCCACGTCTTGGCCGGACAGGCGGTAGAGATCGACATGATGGAGAATAAGACGGCCCGGATAAGAATGAATGAGGGTATAGGAAGGGCTCGTTACATAGATGTCTTCGGCAACCTGGAGTCCGCGGGCCAGTCCCTGCACGAAACAGGTTTTGCCACTTCCCAGATCGCCGGTCAGGGCGATAATCAAATGTGGCCGCGCCCGCTGACCGATAAGGGCGGCAATCCGGCGGGTGTGCGCGGGCGAATGGGATATCACCTGGCGTTCCATGGGCGGCGTCCAGCGGTGCTATGGTCCGTCGAGGAGGATGATCATTTCCCGGACGGCGGTTTCGATGCCCACCAACAGCGCGCGGGCGATAATGCTATGACCGATGATGCAGGTCTGCACCGCGTCCAGCCTGCCGATGGCACGGGCGGTTGCATAATCCAGACCGGAGCCGGCGGCCACGCGCAATTTCAGTTTGGCGGCGATTTTGGTGGCATCCACCAAGCGGGCCAAGAGACGTTCACGCGTCGACGGCAGGGCATCCCCGGCGTAGGCGGCGGTGTGAATCTGAACGCCATCGACATTCAGCCGGTGGGCGATTTTGATGTGTTCCGGATCGGGGTCGGTCAGCAGAAATACCGGAATGCCGCTGTCGCGTATAGTGGCAATGGTGTCGTTGATGTCGGAACGATCGAGAATCAGATTCAGGCCGCCTTCGGTGGTGGCTTCCTCGGGATGCTCGGGCATCAGGATGACTTCATCCGGTTTGACATCCAGCGCCATTCCCATCATCTCCGAGGACGGCGTCATACCAAGCACAAAACGGCCGCGCACGATCTCGCGCAGAACACGAACATCCCGGTCATTGACGGTCCGACGATCTTCCCGAAAACAGACCGCAATACCAACCGCACCGGCCAACTCCGCCAGAACGGCGGCCGCGGCGGGATCGGGTTGCCGGGCACTGTGGTGCGGGCGTAACAGGGCGACCTGGTCGACATTGACAACAAGATCCGGCATGGATCCTCCTTGGGAAATGGCCCCCCAGTTCTGTGCTTCAGCCTGGTTTCCGATGGTCTCGGCCCAAGCGGCACGAAAGGGACGGTGAGGGCCCCCACAAAACCGCCCGGTTGATCTGCGACGGCACGTTCACAAGCCGTCGGCCTGACAAGTACACGGTACGATTATGGGGTGATGGTGGCCAATTGTGCCAGGATTTCTTGACTCCGGGCTGCCATGCGGTGTTCCGCCGCCTCCGATTGTTCGTGGTCATAGCCAAAAAGATGCAGAATACCATGGACCAGCAAGGCTGTGAAATGATTCTCGAACCGGACCCCGGCCGCCTGCGCTTCCCGCCGGCAGGTGTCAACGGAGATGACCACATCGCCTAAAAGATGGGGCGCGACCTCGGCAAAATCACCTTCGTTCATGGAAAACGCAAGCACGTTGGTCGGCCCTGGGCGTCCCCGGTAGCGCTGATTGAGGACGGCCATCTTGTCATCATCGACGATCAGAAGCGATAGTTCGCCCTCAGGACAATCCAAGGCGTTTAAGATGGCCATAGCGGTTTTCTTCAGTTTCGCGCTGGGGATCGGATCTTTTTGCTGATTGTCGATCAGAACTTCCATTGCGCCCCTTTTTTTTGCCGAGGGCACCGCTGCGTCTCTCGGGGTACTCGATGCGGTGATGGTGAATACCGTTCAAAATCGTGTTGAACGATTTGGCGATATTGTGCAGATCGCGCAGCGTCAGTTCACAATTATCCAGCTGCCCGTCGGAAAAAATGCGGTTGATCAGTCTTTGCACGAGCCCCTGCAGCCGTGAGGGTGTCGGATTGTCCAGGACCCGCGAAGCCGCTTCAACGGCATCGGCAAGCATCACCAGGCCGGCTTCGCGGGTTTGCGGTTTGGGCCCGGGATAGCGGTAGTCGTCGATATTGACCGCATCTTCGCCCTTGAGCTGTATGGCTTTTTCGTAGAAGAAATGAATCAGGCTGGTGCCGTGGTGTTGGCGGATCGTGTCGGTGATGTTGTTGCCAAGCTTATTCCGGCGTGCCAGGTCCATGCCGTCTTTTATATGGGCGATGAGGATAAGCGCCGACATGGACGGGGCCAGCTTATCGTGCCGGTTGCGGCCATTGGTCTGGTTTTCAATGAAGTAAGCCGGCTTGCGGATCTTTCCGATGTCGTGGTAATAGCCGCAAACCTTGGCCAGCAATGGATTGGCACCAATTTCTGCCGCTGCTGCTTCGACCATGTTTCCCACGATCACGGAGTGATGATACGTGCCCGGCGCTTCAATCATGAGTTTGCGCATGAGCGGCTGGTCAAGGTTGGCGAGCTCCAGAAGCTTGATATCCGATGTATACTCGAAAAGGATTTCGATGATCGGCACCAGGCCGGTGGCCAGGATGGCGGAAGCTACGCCTCCCAGAAAACCGAAGGCGCAGCCCCAGAGGATGGCTTTGGCCGACTCGAAACCGGCATACACCCCGATGGCCGAGGCCAATATGATATTCAAAAGGCCCGTCATCAATCCGGCTTTGATGAATACTTTGCGTTCGCGGCAGTTCTGAACCCAGAGGGCGGCCATGGGGCCGCTGACAAGGAAAAAGACCAAAGCTTCAAAACTGCCGTGGAATACGATTGCCGCGCCAATCGCCAGGATCATGGCCAGCAGGATGGCACTTTCGAGTCCCAAAAACAGGCACGCCAACATTGTCGCGGCCGTCAGGGGGGTGGCGTAGAATAGGGATATGGCTTCGAAGGAAGATTGGGTGTTCTGGGCCAGGGTTCGTGAAAGCGATCCGGCCACTTCGGCGATGACAAAAAAGGTACACAGCACAACCGCAGAGAAAAGAACATCCTTGTTGACCGACAACGCCCGAATGCGATAACCCCCAAAGCGCAGAAGATACGCCGCAAGCAGCACGCAGGCCATGATCATGGCCGCTCCCATGCTGCTGAGGGCAATACGCTGGCCGAGCTGTTCCTCCTGGAGGGCCCTGAGTTTGAGTATCTGGACGGGGGTGACCCTTTCACCTTCGCGCAGAAGCATTTCACCGGCCTTGATTTTATGAAAGACGGGTTTTATCGCTTCGACCGCAGCTTTGCGGCGCTCCTGGGTTTCATTGCGATTGAGGGTGATGTTCGGCTGCAGGAGGGCTTGGATCATATCGACGATCAGATCGGCGCTGTTATAGCCAAGATCCTTGAACATGGGTTGGCCCATGATACGGGCCATCATCTTGGCTTCTTCCAGGTCGTAGAATTGCCGCAGATTTCTGAGCGTGCGCTCTTTGCCGGTGCCCACCGTGCGCAGAATGATTCCTTTTTCAGACTCCCGTAGAAGTATTTCCTTGTTGGGGACCACGCCGTTTTGGAGTATTTCGTAGATGATCTGAGTCATCTGGTCGGCGATCGTTTGCGAGAATTCAGATGCGACCAGTACTTGGTAAATGTCATCCCGGAGGGTGATCCCCAGGTTTTCGCTAAATTCAGATTGCTTCTCTGCGGTAATCTGCTGGATGGAAAGGCGATCGTCTTCGAGCGGTGTCGCCTCGGCTGGCGCAGGCACTGTTTGCGACGAAGGTATTTCGGCTGCAGCCGTAGCCTCATCTTCGGGTATTTGCGCCGCAGTGTGCAGCGCCACACGAGCCCGCTGCTCGGCAATGGTTTTGCGCATGCTGCTGAATACCTGATCGATATTTTGGGTTACATTGCCGGCCAGCAGAACATCATGATCGTAGACGGTCAGCGTTTGTTCGGCTGCTTGGCGCTGGTTATTTTCCGTTGCCTGACGGTCTTCAATCAGAAAATCGCGCGAGGCTTTGATATCTCTTTCGGCGACATCGCCGATCCGGTAGGCGAAGTCGGTCACCACCAGGCCGGGGTAGAGAATAGCGGTGAAGACCAGAATGACCATCAGCATGATTAGCCAGCGTATGCGCTGCTGCGGATCCAGGCGCTCAATTAAAGCCGCTTTTATCTTGTTGGCAGTCATGATGTCATTCACCCGTCCGAATTGCGTCTGGTTGATGAGACCTGCGGATAGACAATCTCTAACGTCATTTTAAAACCTCAGATCCCGCTCGAGCACAAGGCGCATAGCATTGAAAATGCTTCGCCCAATACAATAGGCGTCTGTATTTGTCGCTTGCATGAAATTCACCTTGATCCGCGGAACCAGTTGCGCCATGCCGCTGCGCGGCCACACAGCGATCGGACCCCTGATGGATTGCCATGAGCGCTCATCTGCTTTCCTGCGCCAGGTCGCCGCGTTGACGTTCCTGGTCCAGGGCCTCGTAAGCCACGATAATATCTTGAACCAATCGGTGCCTGACAACATCCGTATTGGAAAAGGTCACGAATTCAATACCGTCGATTTCCTGGAGGATTCGATTGGCTTCGATCAGTCCGGATGTTTTTGCGGTGGGAAGATCGATCTGGGTGATGTCGCCTGTTATAACCGCCTTGGAATTAAAACCGATTCGCGTCAGGAACATTTTCATCTGTTCGGAGGTCGTATTTTGGGCTTCATCCAGAATGACAAACGAATCGTTCAGCGTGCGGCCCCGCATAAAGGCGATCGGCGCGACCTCGATGACACCCTGCTGCATGAGGTTGGACACTTTTTCGAATCGCATCATATCGTGCAAGGCATCATATAGGGGACGCAGATAGGGGTCCACTTTTTCTGTCAGGTCTCCGGGCAGAAAACCCAGCGTTTCGCCGGCTTCGACCGCCGGCCGGGTTAAAATGATGCGGCTGACGATTCCCCTGGCCAGCGCCGCCACCGCCATGGCCATGGCCAGATAGGTTTTCCCCGTGCCCGCCGGACCGATTGCAAAGACGATATCGAACCTTCGCATGGCATCAATATACGTTTTCTGGGCCGGACTTTTGGGTGTAATCGAACGTTTCTTGGAGGTAATGTAGACTGTGTCCATAAAGATATCCTTGAGCCGGACACGGTCATCGGCGCTCAAGATGCGAATCGCGTAGTCGATATCGTTGAGGTATACCGGATAGCCTTCTTTGAGAAGACCATAGAGCTGCTCGAGGATGTTTGCGGCCAGGGCCGAGGCAATACTTTCGCCGCTGATATTCACGGTTCCGCCGCGGGTGTTGATCTGAAGATCCAACGCATGGGCGACACGCTGGAGATGGCAGTTGTGTTCGCCAAAAAGCATGCGGGTCAATTCGACATTATCGAACGTCAACTGCCGCAGTGGGTCTTGAGAATTTTCCGCCATAAATAGAATTCTGCTTAAAAGGCTTCCAAGTCGGACCGCAGGGCGATGATCGCTTAGCAACCATCGGGGCGCCCAGCCCTAAAGAATCAAACCAAAATATTAGCATATCGATCTTCTGAAATGCAAATAACAATTCATTCCGCTGGATGGGCGTTGAAAAACCTTGACCCCCCATAGCGGCTCTGTTAATTTAACCCGCTGATTCGTTTAGCGTTTCAGCCATCTGTTGTCCCTGCAACGATTCCATTTTGCACGGCCGAGCCCGAGACGGAATCGGCATCGGCGGAGCCCAAAAAGGTTGTTAATTGCTTATGAACGCTTTGGATATCGTGATCGGTCTTATTCTGGTATTTACGCTGGTGCGCGGTATTTTCCGTGGATTGGTGGAAGAGATTTCATCCATTATCGGCATTTTCGGCGGCATTTATGGCGCCGTATTCTACTATCCGTCCGCGGCACGCTTTTTAGGCCGCTGGATCTCCGATACGGCCTACGCGAATATTATTGGTTTTCTGCTCATTTTCGGGGTGCTGTTCATCTCGGTGGGCATCCTGGGGGTCATGATCAAATATCTATTGAATATCGCTTCTTTGGGCTGGTTCGATCGCCTGTGTGGGGCGGCTTTCGGCGGCATCAAGGGCGTTTTGATCGCCGCGGTGCTGCTTTTGGCCCTGACGACCTTTCTGCCCGGCGGCACCCCGCTTCTCAAATCGTCGCGTTTAGCGCCGCAGGTGGCGATCATTACTGAGAATATTGTAAAAATTGTCCCCCGGGACATGAAACAGCGCTTTGGCGACAAATTAGCGAAAGTCAAACGGGAATGGAAAACGAACCAGTAGCACCCGCGACCAATTCTCTGGGGGCGGTGATTGCGCTTATTCAGCGGCTCAGAGGCGAAGGTGGATGCCCCTGGGATCAAAAACAGACCCCACAGTCGCTCACCGTGTACCTGATTGAAGAGATGTATGAACTCGTGGATGCCATCGCCTCCGCCGACGCCCATGAGGTGTGTGAAGAACTGGGCGATGTCCTTTTCCAATTGTTGTTTCTGGCGGAGCTTTTCTCCGAGAAGGGCACATTTGACCTGCAGGCGGTGGTCGATCGCAACATCGAGAAGATGGTGCGCCGGCATCCCCATGTGTTCGCAGAAAAGGAAGTGACGTCAACTGCCGCTATCCGGGAGAACTGGCACACGATTAAAAAAGAAGAAAAAAAGGCCAATCCCATAGGCGCGCAAGGATCACTGCTGGATTCCATTCCGGTCAGCCTGCCTGCCCTGATGCGCTCCTACCGGGTTTCCGAACGGGCCGCCCGCACGGGTTTCGATTGGAATGATCTGGATGAAGTGATGGGCAAGGTGGAAGAAGAGTGGCGTGAATTCAAAGCCGCTGTCGGGCAGATCCGGGATGATGGCTCGCGCCATAAGGCGGCTGTGGAATTTGGTGATATCATTTTCACCCTGTCCAACGTGGCGCGGTTCGTCGGGTTTCATCCGGAGACGGCCCTCACCGAGGCCATTCAGAAGTTTGAGCGGCGTTTTCGCCTGATGGAGCAGGGCTTCCGCGGCCAGGGGGGCGATCTTGAATCCGCGACCCGCGAAGAAATGGACCGGGCCTGGGATAACGCCAAGCAGAAGACAGCGGCCTCCGACTGAGGCCGCTGTCTTCTGCGCTTATGACAAGTGGTTTCCAAACCCCATCTAACGCTCGATGGCGGCGCTGCCGCCCCTTCAACAACCCTCCGATGGTCTCGAAGGGCGAGGGCGGCCGATACCTGCCAGATCCAGGTGTTTTGGTTCTGTTTTATTTTTCGGTTGGTTTTTCGGCGGCGATATCGACAAGGGTACGGAAACGATCGATCAGCTGCTGGGGGTTTTCCACCGCAAGGCACCGTTTTACTTTCCGGCGATCCTTGTCCATGGAATGGTAGTAAAACTCGCGGGATGGACCGGACTTCGCCCGGCAAGACGATTGGATTCGCGTAGGAGTGGTATTGGCCCGCTCGCGGGCTTCTTCTTCACCCAGGCGCGCCACGCGATCCATGATCGTTTCGGCCACTTTATTGACAACCGCCTCCAGGCGGGGGCCGGCCTTCTGCCCCTGATTCTTCTTTTTGAGCTGCTGGGTAAAATCTTTCAAGATGTTGTGAATCTGGTAGTTGGGGATAAACATGGACTTATCTTCCCGCCGTGATCTGTTTCGATGGATCGCCCTGGGCAACCTCCCGGACCGCTAACCCGAATATTGCCTGAAAATAGGGTGTGCCCATTCGCTGGGATGCATTGGTTCCGTGTATTCAATAGAGGTTGCGGCCAACGTGTCCGGCAACCCGTTGTAACCGGCGAATCGCAGAACGCAGCGCATACTCTTTTCACCCGGCGGGCAAGCCTGGGGCATCCCTTTGCGGCGTGATCAAGCGCTTGCAATCGCATGCCTACCGCGACGCTCCGAAAGGCCCTGAAAATGGGGGTCCCAAACCCATAAAATATCCGGGCTGACCCACGTTTGCAAGGGGCAGGTCTTTTTTTAGGCAACCATTGTGTCTAATCCCCATCCTTAAGATGGGTTCGAATGAATTCACGGTGGCTGCCAAACGCAATGGGCGGCAGATCGTTACGCCCAAACCAGCTGACCGCCATGGCATCGTCTCCGGCCTGAATTTCGCCTCGTCGTGGTATGACCCGGTACCCGGCCACCAAAACGGTATGATAAATGCGGTTGGGGACGGCTTTCAGGCCGATGAGGCCGGAAACCTCCCCGATCAGGCCTGTTTCTTCCCTCAGTTCACGTAGCGCGGCCGCTTCCGGGGTCTCACCCAGTTCCATGAATCCGCCGGGCAGACACCAAGCGCCCCTCTGCGGCGCAACCCCGCGCCGGACCAGCAGGATGCGGCCGCGGTGATCGGCCACGAGCGCACATACGGCCGGGATGGGGTTGTCATACAAGGGCCGATCACAGTGATGGCAATAGCGACGGATTCTCCCTTCCCATTTGCGGCGGGCCGCCGGCCGGCCGCAACCGCTACAAAAGGTATTGCCCTGCGGGGTCGATGCGGCCCCTGCTTCCGATGGGGGGCCGCCATGCAGCGGTGGTTGCTCAGCTGACATTTTTATTTGTCCGGGCAGGCCCTCGACCCCCGGCTCACCATCGCGGTTGATGGGATCAGGCCTCGATTTTCTTTCGAGGCGGCCGGCCTAAAACGCTTGCCGCTTGGGGATTCGCCGGTCAGTCGTCGAAGTCGCCTTCGGGGCCCTTGTCGCCATCCATCGTGGCCGCGCGTTCCCGGATTTTCTCCTCGGTCCAATCTTCCGCAGCTTCTATGCACCGGGCGTTCGGTCCCGGATCATAGCCGCCGGCGGCGTGAATGGCCTCCAGCGCCAGCGGCGCGGTGTCCGCGGCGTTGAACACATTGACCAACATGTCGTAGACGAAATCCTTAACCCGCTGGACCATGCGCTCCCTGACCGCCCGGGGTTGGCCGAGAAGCTGGTTTTCGAAAGGTAGGTTCAGTTTTTTATAATTACCGGCCTTCCATCCCTGGTCCGCGGCGTAAGCCACCATGCGCTCCCAGACCTCATTCAGAACGCCCTCCTGGGGACGTTTGATAAACTGTCCCTGGTCATCCAGAAGGGCGTTGCCGTAGTCATTTACTTCCAGCCCCCAGGAGATCATTTGCAGGGCGGTGGCCACATTGGCCTTGGTGGTGCGGGTGCGCGCGGCGATTTCCCGCAGGCGGTCGGAATTGTTGCCGGAAGTACCGTGCTGGGCGCCGGAAACATTATAGGGGGTCAGGGCCTCATGGATTTGACGCGTCAGATCCACCTGGATGCCCTGGCCGCTGGCTTCGATGCCGTGCGTGGTACCATTGTTGAGGGCAATCCAGTTGGGGAATATTTCATGGGCGTTCAGGCCGCGAATGAGAAACAAGGCTTCTTCCACGGAGGACAGGCCTTGGGTTCCTTTGATTTCGCCCACTTCGGTTTCCCGTCCGGCCCAGGTCGGGATGTAGGGGTTGAGTTCGATATTGGCCAGGAGATTGAGGTCGTCGGTCATGTGGGAGGCATCCACGGCAATCGAGGTTACCCCCGCCTCGAAGAGCGTGGGGATCTCGATCTTGGCCGGCGCGATGTCACTTTCTTTTTTAATGCCGTAGTGGTCGGCATGGATGGCCACGGGTATGGTGATGCCCAATTCGTTGCAGACGGCATTGACCTGACGGGCGATGTTCCAGTAATTGACCGCGCAGTATGCGCTGGCACCGCCTTCGGAACGGGCGATTTCGATGATCAGGCAGGCATTGGCCTGCTGGGCGGCCAGCAGGGCTCCCCTGATGATGAAATGACTACGACCGTTGGCGGCCATGGCGATGGCCTTGCCCTTGGCGAGCATGGCGCGGTCGATGTATTTGCCGCTCACGATGAGCGCCTGCGATTCGGGAAACAGTTTGACGATATTCGGCGGCCGCCCGATTTTCAGTGCTTCCTGGTAGGATGTTGAATCCTTTGTCGCTGGTGCCGCCATGTCTGCCTCCTTATTGATTGGGACCCAGGGCGCCGGTGACGCGTGGGCGCCGGAGCCAGCTGTCGATCGATCGCCCGGACGGGTGAGGAAGGTCAACCCCGAACCCAGGCCGACGGGCCAAGGTGTATCGGCCGGGCGCCTGTCGAATCCTCAACGATTATCGGCGCCGCGGTTGTTGCGCAACAGCTTTTTCGGGTTGGTTGGGGGAAATGCAGCCCCCTTGTCTTGGTGAGGTGGTCTCGCCCGGTCCCTGGACCGGTGCCCAGTCGCTTGTTGGTGCGCGTTGGGCGGACAACCGCTTTCCCCATAAGCGCATCTTAAGGGAAGGCTAAGGTATAATCAAGTCTGTTTCCCAGGCTTGCGGCCTGGTGCCAAGCACGGGAAAAAGACGAAGCCGCCGGGACATTTCATTTTGGGCAGGATCTGGTTATAATGATAAACAGCGGAACCGACCATCTGCTCGCCGGGCGCCGGATGCCGTGGGGCGGCCGGTGGCTTTTCCTGTGTTTAGAGCGGGTTTTTTATTCTTCAATGGGAGGGCGGGACATGGCAAACAAAATACTGGCCCATAAAGTGGCCCTGGTCACGGGCGGCTCGCGTGGCATCGGTCGTGCGATCTCCATGGCCCTGGCGGCCCAGGGTGCTTCGGTGGTGGTCAACTGGGTTGCGGACCAGGCCGCCGCCCAGGCGGTTGTGGATGAAGTCCAAGCACTGGGGGGGCAGGCCATCATCGCCCAGGCCGACGTCGCCCAGGCCGAGGCCGCTGTCCGTCTGTTTGCCAGCGCCGAATCCCGGTTCGGCCCGGTCGATATCCTGGTCAACAATGCGGGGTTGGCGCGCTATGCCCCCATCCGCGAAGTCGATGAACAGGATTTCGACCGTCTGTTCGCGGTGAATGTCAAGGGAACGTTTTTGACCTGTCGCGAGGCCGCCCGACGGCTGGCGGCCGGTGGCACGATCGTGAACATCACTTCCACGGTGACCCGGGTGATGCTTCCCCGCTACGGGGTCTATGCGGCCACCAAGGCGGCCGTTGAACAACTGACGCGCGTACTGGCCAAAGAACTGGGCGAGCGGCAGATCACGGTCAATGCCGTTGCACCGGGGCCCACGGATACAGCCTTGTTTCGTCACGGCAAAAGCGAGGAACAGATGGCTGCCCTGGCGGATGCCGCCGCCTTGCAGCGCCTGGGACTTCCCGAAGATATCGCCGATGTGGTCGTATTCTTGGCGTCGCCGTCGGCCCGCTGGATTTCAGGGCAGTGTCTGCCGGTGAATGGCGGGTTCGCTTAAATTCAACCAACCACAGGGGCGATCAGGGCCTGCCGTTGGAATTTGAAAACCCAAAGGCGTACGCGCAGCTCAAGGAGACCGACATGCTGTTGCAGGAAGAACGTCAAATGGTGGTCCGCTACGGACTGGGCATGGTGCAGGCCGGCCTGACCACGGGCACTGGGGGTAACCTGAGTTGCCGCGGACAGGATCGCGGATTGGTGGCGATCAGCCCCAGTGGGGTTCCCTACGATGAAGTCCATCCCCGGGACGTGGTTGTGGTCGATCTGGCGGGAAACATCGTCGATGGTCATCTCAAGCCGTCCAGCGAGATCGGTTTTCATCTGATCCTCTATAACCACAGGCCCAACATCGGGGGCATCGTTCACACCCATTCGGTGTATGCCACGACCCTGGCCTGCTTGAACCGCGAAATCCCGCCGGTCCATTACCTGATCGGCTCA
>JASFFM010000009.1:0-28859 GCA_050124295.1 Desulfobacterales bacterium
CATGCGACATCGGTCATACGAGATCGCTTTTGCGGATGCGCTCAACGGGGGCTACGATACCTGGGCGGCATCATACGACCGCGATTGTTACGATTTAGGATATGCCACACCGGAAGCGGTGGCCGATGTTGTCTGCCGGCATATTCCCCAACGAAACACCCACCTGCTCGATGTGGGCGCCGGCACGGGCCTCTTGGGCGAGGCGCTCCATCGCCGGGGATACCGGCATCTGGTCGGATGTGACTGCTCCACGGCAATGCTGGCGGAGGCTTCCCGCAAAGGTGTCTATCGACTGTTGTGCCGCATGGTGCTGGGTCGGACGCTGGGTTTCCCCGACCGTTGTTTCGATGGGCTGATTGCTGCCGGGGTCTTTACGCCAGGCCAGGCGCCACCGCATTCCTTGTTCGAGCTGACCCGCCTCGTGCGACCCGGGGGGTGGATTATTTTTAGCCTCAAATGGGACGGCGCCTTTGAGACCGCCTTTATGGCCGTTGTTTATCAACTGGAAATCGCTTGCGGATGGCAACGCGCCTCATGGTCGGCTGAATTCTGCTCATGGCCCTGCGCCGATCCCAAACTCCAGGCCCGCGTTCTCGCCTATCGGGTGCGGACCGAAGCGCCGATTTGAATGTATCCGCAAGGCCTCTGACCTCATCCGTGAACCTGGCCACCATTTCGACAGGATGGGCCCATCAGATGGTGGATGACTGGGAAACCCATCCTACAGCGTATGTGCTTGGCTTTTGGACATCCTGGCGGTGATCTTACCACAATCTCTTTGCGAGGGACGGCAATACACATATGGGGTTTGTCATTATAAAACCGAAAAGGGAGCAATCCCTCCAGAGAAAACACCCCTGGATATTCAGCGGCGCCATAGCCAAACAGAAAGGCCGATTGGCGGCCGGCGATACGGTCGACATCGTTAACGCCCGCGGCCGGTGGCTGGGACGGGGCGCCTATTCACCAACCTCACAAATTACGGTTCGCCTGTGGACCTTTCGGGAAGATGAATCCATAGACCGGCGCTTTTTCCGGCACCGGCTGGAAAGAGCGATCCGAAACCGCTTTGAATTAAAAAAAAGACTTCAGCTCAATGCCTACCGGATGGTCAATGCCGAATCGGACGGTCTGCCGGGTCTGATCGTCGATCAATACGACCGTTTTCTTGTTTGTCAGTTCCTCACCGTCGGCGTTCACGTTTGGAAAGACGTCATTGTCGATTTGCTGCAGGAACTTGTAACCCCGGAAGGCATTTTTGAGCGTTCCGACAGCCCGGTCCTCGATAAGGAGAAATTGCCCCGAACGGTGGGACGGCTGGCCGGCAAGGAACCACCGGAAACAATTGCCATCCGAGAGGGCGGCTACCATTATCTGGTTGATGTCCGCAACGGCCACAAGACCGGTTTTTATCTCGATCAACGCGATAACCGACATCTCGTCAGGCATTTTGCAAGCGATGCCGATGTTCTGAATTGTTTCTGCTACACCGGCGGCTTTGGCGTGGCCGCGATGGCCAATGGCGCTCGGACGCTGACCAACATCGATATCTCGGCGGCGGCCTTGGATCTGGCGCAGAAAAACATGGCCCTCAACGATCTTGACACAGCGCAGGTCGAATATCTGCAGGCCGATGTTTTCAAGCAGCTGCGATCTTTTCGCGATGCCGCCCGCCAGTTTGATATCATCGTCTTGGACCCACCCAAATTTGCTGATTCGCGCCAGCAGCTCAACCAGGCCAGCCGCGGTTACAAAGACATCAACCTGCTGGCGATCAAACTCCTGCGCACGGGCGGCTATCTGTTCACCTTTTCCTGCTCGGGTCTGATGGAGCCGTCCCTCTTCCAGAAAATCGTGGCCGATGCCGCCCTGGATGCCGGGCGCGATGTCCAGATCATGCGCCGCATGAGCCAGGCCGCCGATCACCCCACGGCATTGAACTTCCCGGAAGGCTACTACCTCAAGGGGCTGCTTTGCCGGGTCTGCTAAAATGAACAGCATCCCCGTTGAAATCTGGCTTTTCATTGGTATCGCCGGCACCCTTTTTGCCGCCAAAGCCATCTATGCCATCAGTATCGCCCTGGTCCTGCCGGTCACCTGCGGGGCCCTCTATGTATCGACGGCCCGGGTTCGGGTCCGTGCTTTTCTGGACGTCATCGAGCTCCAACCGGGGCAGGTGTTGGTGGATCTGGGTTGCGGCGATGGCCGTGTGCTGCGTGCGGCCAGCCGCCGCTGCCGGATCCGGGCCGAAGGCTATGAGCTCAATCCCCTGGCCTATCTCAAAGCCCGCTTGTTGTGCTTAGGTCACTCTCGGATCAGAATTCACATGCAAAACTTCTGGGGCGCCGATCTGACCGAGGCCGATGTGGTCTTCTGTTATCTTTTTCCGGACGTCATGCCGCGGCTGGCCCGCAAACTGTGCGCAGAGCTCAAACCCGGGGCCGTGGTGGTTTCCTGTAATTTTCCTCTCGCACGTCTCACCCCGCTCACCGTTCTCAAACCGGGCAACAGTCTCACCAACGATCCCATCTTTGTTTACCGCATGCCCTCCCAAGCCCTTTAACCCGAACACGACATGACAATATGGATGCCAACGCGCTTGGATGCATGGGTTCCCTCTCATAACGGAAGGTTGCCGCCAATGGGTCCGGCAACCCTTGTGAGCGGCGCATTGCAGAACGCAGCGCATACCCCTTTCAGCCGGGGGGCCAGCCCGCGGCATCCCTTTCGAGCCTTATCCGGCGTTTGCGATCGCAGGCCTACCGCGGCGCTCCGCAAGGTCTTGCGCAGGAGGCCTCAATCTTGTGAAATATCCATATGAATGCTTCGTCCAGGCGGTTGTTCAGGCATTTTTTGTGAGGGTCGATTTGAGGCGCTGGCTCCCCGGCCCCAGCCCCGGGGTGACCGCACGGCCTGGAGATGCCTTTGACCAGGCGGACCAGGCTCTGCTCCTTTTCCATCAACGGGGTGGGGCCCATTAAACAGGCCATCGCCTCGATGTACAGACGATGGAACGCTGCCTCTTCGAGCAGGGTGATGTCGACCGGGCCAAAGGATTCTATTTACCGCCGAGAAGGCTGTACCTGGAGGCCACAGGCGGTCCGGCGGTAAAGCCTCGATTAATTTCTGACGTGGTAGTACAGCCGTGAAGCGTTTCCGGGTTGATGAGGGCCGGGGCACCGGGTTGGAGATGGAGGTTGTGTTCTTGCACCGGTATACGACATTCCCTTGATCCACGGCGCCAAGAGGCAAATGTAGGTGGCGCTGAGGCTTAGAAGCGCGCCGGCGGCCTTTCGAATGACGGCCCTGGGCAAACGGTCGGCGGTCGTTATCGAAAAATCCTTCGCGGTTCACGGCACGGCTACGCTTCGTCCCGCAAAAGCCCGTCCATCCCGGTGGCCTGATGGGAGGAATCAAGGTCTCAGGTCAACGTTTTGGTCAAGGATAATTGTTCGCCGGCTTCCGGATCCAAAAAAGATGCTTTGAAGCCAGACGATTGATATATACCGCGGGCCGCCGTGTTTTTCATTTGCACTTCGAGCGTTATTTTGCAGCACTTGCGCTCTCTGGCGATCCGCTCTACGGTCATCAGGAGCGCCTTTCCGATGCCCCGATTCCGGTAAGCTTCCAAAACCATGAAGTCATGAATGTTGATCAGGGGTTGCGCGTTGAATGTCGAAAATCCCAGAAAGCAAATCGCCATCCCGACATAGGCATCATCGTATTTGGCAAGCAGCACCAAGGCGGTGGGAAATTGCTCCAGGCCTGCAACGAGTTTTTGCAACACAGCCTGGTCCAGCGCTTTGCGGTACCCCAGTAAATCTTTGGCGTAGGCGTTCAACAAATTGGGAATCGCTGCGCGGTGATCGTCATTGGAATAGTCTGCTTCAACGATTTGGGCAGTGTCGTTTTTCATACGAATCCCCCCTGGAGGATGAGCGCTATCAACGCCCTCCTGATATCACCAACGTCATCGGTGTTAGGGGCCTGCGTGGCGGATGAAAGACAACCCACGGCTTGGTGAAAAGCCATTTTCAGGCCTTCACCCCGCTGCGTCAAGTCCGACCCTACAGGACTGTGTCGGACCAATTGATTTGTCGTCACCAGCAGATTCTGCTATTCACCCCATCCTAGCCAGGCCATAGTGGAGCCCTCTATCGAAGGGCGAAAAACCTGCGATCCGGACGGAATAGGAACCCAACCCGAATGCTGTTTCTGCTATCCCTATTATCAGCTTTCCCGCCGCTGTCGACCGACATGTATTTACCTGCCATACCCCTTCTGGTTAGACTATGGCAACAGCCATTGGCCTTGGTCAACCTCACCCTGGTCGGTTTTTTGGTCAGCGGTTGTGTTTTGCTCCTTTTTTTGCGGGCCCCTGTCGGACCGGTTCGGACGGCGGCCCCTCCAGTTGGCCGGCATCGGCATCGTCATGCGGGTTAATCTTTTGTACGCCCTGGCCGACGCGATGATCAGCGTAAGTGTTTTTCGTGTGTTACAGGCTGCCGGGGCTGCCGCTTCGCTACCGGTTTTGATCGACGTTATGCTGGGCGCATTTTCCATGTGGCTGATCGCTCTGGACCGGCTGGACAAGGTTTACATCATCGGCACCCTGGGCACCGGCACCGGGGGCCTTCAGCTGACCGTTTGGCTGCGACGGCCGTTCATCGACCGTCCCAAGCCGGACAAGGTCTGAATCATATGGATTCCCCAGCTAAAGCGGACAAAATCGATGCCCTGCCGGTCAAGAAAGGAAATGCGCACTCATGATTCTGTATGACACGACAGACCGAATGGGATTCTTCGAATTCGGGATCCAGATTCCGATCGATGACAGCAAGGCCTCCAGGACATTTGATACGCTCCGGCAAAATCCGGAACTGGGTTCGTTTGTGAACGCATGGCACATCCCCCACGTGGCGGAAACCCTTGCCCGAGACGACTTGCGGCGTGCGCACAGCTCGGAATATGTCGCGCGGCTGTTCTCGGCAGCCCTCGCCGAGGAAATCATTCGCACCTACGAACTGATCGACGATCGCGGCCGCTACCACCGATACGCCCCGGCCGAAGCGACCCAGCCGCTGACGCGCCTTTTCGACCGCATTCTGCAGCGCGCGGCCGGCACCGTCCAATGCTGCCGGACGGCGCTGGAGACCGGGTTCTGCTTTTATTTCGGCGGCGGCATGCACCATGCCCAGCACGACTTCGGCAACGGATTCTGTCTGCTGAACGACATTGTCATCGGTCTGCGTAAGCTGCAGGCCGAAAAGAAGATTCGGACCGCCTGGGTGATCGATGTTGATGCCCACAAGGGCGACGGCACTGCCGCCTTGACCCATGGCGATGATACGATTCGTACCTTGAGCGTTCACATGGCCCATGGCTGGCCGCTGGACGGCAACGATCGGGAGGTCGACGGCCGGCCCAATCCCTCCTTCATCCCCAGCGATATCGATATCCCCATCGCGTCGGGTGAAGAGATCACATACAATCATCAATTGCAGGAAGGCTTAGACCGGTTGGCAACGCTGTCCCGACCCGACCTGGCCGTTGTTGTTAGCGGTGCCGATCCCTATGAAAAAGACGCGCTGCCATCCACCACGCAATTGCGCCTGTCCCGGATGCAAATGCTCGAACGCGACCAACGAATTTATCGTTTCCTCCGCGACCGCCGCATCCCACAGGCCGGACTCATGTCCGGCGGGTACGGGCCCCATGTTTGGGAAGTCTACGCCGGATTTCTCTCCTGGGTGCTAGGGCAGCGACGGCAGCATGGTTTTAAGGGATGGCCCCGCAACAGCGCTGCGTCCGGGTAACCGATAGTTGACGACGGCCCACCACCTTTGCTAAGGCTTCGTGTAGGGATTATGTTGTCAATATACATTTCACCGTGCCGCAACGAAACATAGCCCCGCCTGATCTCGTCTATCGTTGTACGGAACCTGCCCACCGCCAGGCCACGGCACCCTCAAGCGAAAGGAGGACGGCCATGCTGGTCAAGATCTTCATCAAAAGACGCTTTAAGAAAGGCAAAATGAAAGAGATCAATGCCCTGCTGCGCGATTTCCGCTCCGGTGCCATGACCCAACCGGGCTATGTTTCCGGCGAGACCCTGGTATCGTATGACGATCCGCAGGATGTCCTGGTCATCGGAACCTGGCAGAATATGGAAAGCTGGCTGGCCTGGAGGGGCAATCAGCGCCGCATCGATTTTGAGAGGATGCTTGAATTATACCAGGAAGGTTCTACGGTTTATGAAGCGTTCGTCTTGGGTACCCCGCCACAGCCCTAATCCGGCGCCGTTCATAGTACCTTTCCGCATCACAAGGGGGCCCAAGGATTAAATGCGCCGGTTTTGACCGCATCCAGAAGCACGGCTAGGATTCGGCGCGGTAGAATACGATCTACCGCCGGGTCTTTATGGCCATGCCGATCAACGATGAGGCCATCCGCCCGGCCAGAGCCTATCGATGGACCAGCGCTCAGAACATTTGTTTTTTTGATGCCGGGCCCGGTTATTCTAATGACGCGTCACGGAATCGGCGCCCGGCGAATCGAAGGCCGTCTGTTGCCTGACGGTCTTTTGATGGAGTCGACAATGATCGAGACAAGCGCCTTCGGATCGATCCAGATCGACGGCAAAACCTATACCTCCGACATCCTCATCACTCCTGACGGGCGCGTTTTGGAAAACTGGTGGCGCCGGCACGGCCATCGCTTGACGCTAATGGATATCGAAAAACTGATCGCGGCCGAACCAGACGTCATCGTCGTCGGCACGGGGGTCTACGGTCGCATGCTACCGGCGCCCGGGCTTGAAAAAGCCCTGCAAGATCGCGGCATCGAATTGATCTTGGTGGCCACCGGCGAGGCCATATCCCACTTCAACCGGCTCCAGGCGTCCCGCAAAACAGGGGCTGGATTTCACCTAACCTGCTGAATGCATCCTTCATCGAGGTCCTTATCCCCTCCAGGCACCCCGCACCGTCGTCATCCGGAGCACGGCGACTAAATCCCATTTAGGTATTGTAGACGGGGCTATTTTTTGGGTTGACAGTCCTTTGGAAAGTCCGTAGTAATGGTCGAACCATTACAAACCACCTTCAGCCAAGCCACTCATGTTTCGAGCCGCAAAGCAAAACCGTATTTTTCAAGACGTCGTCGACCAGATCGAAGACGCCATCATTGCAGGAAAACTCCAACCGGGCGACACGCTGCCATCGGAAAGAGATCTGAAGGACCTGTTCCGGACCAGTCGTGGCACTTTGCGGGAGGCTTTGCGGGTGCTGGAACAAAAGGGCCTCATTGAGATCAGGCTGGGCGTTGGCGGCGGTTCGGTGGTCAAGGCGGCCCCCATGGAACAGGTATGCGACAGCCTCGACCTGCTGGTTCGCTTTCAACAGATCTCCTTGCAGCACCTGGCTGAATTCCGCGAAGGCGTCGAGGGCAATGTCGCCGCCACGGCTTCCCGCCGTGCCACCCGTCGCGACATCGCTGATCTGGAGGACTTGCTCGAAAAAGCGCGCCGCTACGTGGCTAGGGGAGTTTCCGCATGGCGCCAATTCGTCGAGATCGATGGCCAGATCCATCAAGCCCTGGCCCAAATCACCGGCAACCCCATGTACATTCTGATTCACCAGATGGTGCATGACAATATTCAACGCTATTATGAACAATTTCTGCCTTGGAGCGAGGCCATGCTGCAGGAAAACTATCAGGACCTCAGCGATATCGTACAAAATGTTAAAGCAGGACAAGCCGAGCAGGCCCGGAGCAAGGCTCAAAGACATGTACGGCGTTTTTCCGAATATATGGAAGAAGCGGAAAAACGCGGGCACTAGCGCGGTGTAACGACCCGCTGCCGCCGCACAAACATTGACAGTTTTCAAGCGGACAGCTAATACCGGGATCGGCATCAACCCCTTGGCCGTGTTTTAAAACAGGCACATCGTCAGACGGAACCGAGACCTCAGATTATGACACAACTGCGACTGAAAGGCATCAGTGTTCGGTTCGGCGGACTCCAGGCCCTGGCGGACATTGAATTCATGGTCGACGCCGGCAAGATTGTAGGTTTGATCGGCCCCAACGGGGCGGGGAAAACAACGATATTTAACGTCATCACAGGCGTCTATAATGTATCGGGTGGCGATGTATTCCTGGATGAGGCCAGCCTTCTCGGAAGACGGCCCTATCAGATTCTGACCATGGGTATCGCCCGCACCTTTCAGAATATCCGCTTGTTCACCAATATGACCGCCCTCGAAAACGCAATGGTCGCGCTGCACTGCCGGTCCAAAAAGGGAGTTATCGGCGCGGTCCTGCGATCACGATCCCAGCGCCGGGAGGAGCAAAAGATCGAACAGCAGGCCATGGAGGCGCTGGCCTTCATGGGCGTCGACCAATATGCGGACGTGGTGGCTCAGAATCTAAGCTATGGACTACAACGACGGCTGGAAATCGCCCGCGCCCTGGCATCGCAACCCAAAATTATCCTTTTGGACGAACCGGCCGCGGGCATGAATCCGGCCGAAAGCATGGAACTCATGACGGACATCGGCCGGATTTCCGAACTGGGTATCAATGTTTTGTTGGTGGAGCATGACATGAAAGTCGTCATGGGGGTCTGCGAGCAGGTGGTGTGCATCGATCACGGTGTTAAAATCGCCGAGGGGTCTCCAAAGGAAATCCAGCGGGACCCCAAGGTGATCGAAGCCTATCTGGGCCAACCGGCCCCGTGATGCGCATTGCAACGGGTAAACCGTGCCAAGCACTTTATTTTGTACGACAAAGATGGATGACGGCCGCTTAACCGGCCGTATATTGCCAACAACCCAAAAAGCAGCAATTCACCAGTCAAGGAGGCACAACATGAGGAAAAAGTTATTCGTTCTGTTGGTTACGGGTTTGATCTTGGTCCCCTTCCTGATGGCTACGGCCACCGCCAAAACCCTCAAAATCGGCACCATGAGCCCCCTCACCGGCCCTTATGCGGCCGACGGCAATGACATTGCCAACGGCGTCAAGGCCGCCGTTGCGGTTATGGAAGCCGAGGGCGGCATTCCGGGCTTTGACAAGATTGAAGTTCACCCCCAGGATACGGCCTGCGATCCGCGCCAGGCCGTGGCTGCGGCCAACAAGTTGATCAACGAGGAAGTGGCGGGTGTCATTGGGGCCTATTGTTCATCCTCCACCATACCGGCCTCGGAAGCCCTGGCGGAAGAGGATATCCCCATGATCACCCCGGCCTCCACCAATGAAAAAGTAACCGAGCGGGGCCTACCATATATGTTCCGCATGTGCGGAAGGGACGACGATCAGTCCAAGATCGCCGGGGCCTTCATCAAAGACTACCTCAAGGCCAAGACGGTATATATCGTCGACGACAAGACCACCTACTCCCAGGGGCTGGCCGAGAACGTCGCCAAGGTGGTTCAGGGCCAAGGCCTCCAGGTTGTCGCTCACGACCACGTCAACCAGGGCGACAAAGACTTCTCCGCCGTTTTGACCAAAATCAAAGCTGCCAATCCGGATGTGTTTTACATGAGCCTGCAGAATTCAGCCACTGGCAGCCTGATGGCCATTCAGGCCAAACGCTTCGGGCTGAAGAGCAAAGTCGTCTCCCAGGATGCGGTCTACCATCCCCAGTTCATCGACATTGCCAAAGATGCCGCTGAGGGAACCTACCTGACATTTGGGTATACAGACAAAAGCAAACCCACCTACAAGAAATATCTGGATAAATACACTAGCATGTTTGGTGATCCGGGCGCCTATTCCGGTTATGCCTATGACGGCGCCATGGTACTTTTGACCGCGATTAAAAACGCCAAATCCACCGATCCCAAGAAGATCAAAGCCGAAATCATGAAAATGGATATGGCCGGTGCCTCCAAGCAGATCAAGTTCATGGAAAATGGAGACTCCGGTTCCGACTACGTCATCTGGACCGTGGACGGCGGCCAGTTCAAAACCTACTGGAATCCGGCCACCGGCCAACGGTTCTAAAAAAATGGATTCGGGCTCCCGGCCGGATTCGACCGGGAGCCAAACATTTTACCGAGCAGACCTTTGGCCTATACAGGATGACTATGGAATTCTTTCTGCAGCAGCTCATCAATGGACTGACCCTGGGCGGTATCTACGCATTGATCGCTCTGGGTTACACCATGGTGTACGGTATCATTCAGCTGATCAACTTCGCCCATGGTGAATTTTTTGCGGCCGGCGGATATATGGGGGTCATCCTCTTAAGCTACCTGGCAGGGCAGGGTTATATGGACACTCACCCCTGGTTGTGTCTGAGCGGCGCCATGGCGCTGGCGATGGTGTTTTGTTCGTTTCTGGCCATGGCTGTCGAGAAGGTGGCCTATCTCCCCCTGCGCCGGTCCAGTCGCCTGGCCGCCCTGGTCAGCGCCCTGGGCATGTCCATCTTTCTTTCCAACGGGTTGATGCTGACCCAGGGCGTCTACGACAAGCCGTACCCCTCCGGTTTCAGCCAGGGTGGGCTGGAATTTGGGCTAATCACCATCAGCTATCTGCAGATGATGATCGTCTCCGTCACAATCATATTGCTGGTCGTTTTAAACGTCCTGGTGTTCAAAACCCGCATCGGTAAAGCCATGCGTGCCACGGCCCAGGACAAGGTCATGAGTGCTCTGGTGGGCATCAACAGTAATCGCGTCATCAGCCTGACGTTTGCCATCGGCGCCGGCCTGGCCGCCGCGGCAGGGATTATGGTCGGACTGTATTACGGGTCGGTGAACTATACCATGGGTTTTGTTCCCGGGATCAAGGCCTTTGCCGCTGCGGTTCTGGGCGGCATCGGCAATATCACCGGCGCCATGCTGGGCGGGCTGATTATCGGCATGGTCGAAATCTTCGGCGCTGGATATATTTCTGGTCAATACAAAGATGTTTTCGCATTCATCATTCTCATTTCGGTTCTTTATTTCCGACCCACAGGCATTATGGGTGAAAATGTCGATGATACCCGCGTCTAAAAAAATCTTAAAATACTATTTTATCGGACTCCTCTGGCTTTTCGGTCTCCTCTGGCCTTTGCTGGGGATCCATGCCGACGGCACGCTTTCATTTGCAAAAGCGTTTACGGCCTGGTTCTATATTTTTGCTGTCTCCTTCGTGATCGTTATCGGTACGGTCCTGAATAAGCAGGGGCTTTTGACCTGGATCAGCCAGCCGACCGGAACCCTTAAGTCCAATCTCACATCTCTGGGTTCCGCTATCCCTCAATGGGTATGGCTGGTCGTGGCGGCTGTTCTGGCGTTTATTTTCCCACTGGTCACCGGCCGTTATGAGCAGGACGTGGCCATCAATGTTCTCGTCTATGTCTGCCTGGGGCTTGGCCTGAATATCGTGGTGGGACTGGCCGGCATGCTCGATCTGGGCTACATCGCCTTCTACGGCGTCGGAGCCTACACCTATGCCCTGTTGAGCGTGCATTACCAGTTCGCTTTCTGGCTTTCACTTCCAGTGGCCGCCTGCACGGCCATGATTGCGGGCTGCATCATCGGCTACCCCACGCTGCGCATGCGGGGTGACTATCTGGCCATCGTCACCTTAGGCTTCGGTGAAATTGTTCGCATTATATTGAACAACTGGATGGAGCTAACCAATGGCCCCAACGGCATCCTGGGGGTCAAAGCGCCCGGAATCTATTTTTTCAGCTTTGCCGATGGATTCAGTATCGAGCATCTTTATCTTAAGAAGCTCCACTATCTTTACTACGTTGTTTTATTGTTGAGCATTTTCACCATTATCGCCGTGCGACGACTGAATCTCTCACGTATCGGCAGGTCCTGGGAAGCCATCCGCGAAGATGAGACCGCGGCCGAGTTGATGGGCGTTAACACTTATAAGCTCAAGCTGCTGGCGTATGCCATGGGAGCCCTTTTTGCCGGTCTGGCCGGGGCTTTTTTTGCAGCCCGCATGCGTTTCGTCAGTCCGGAAAGCTTTACCTTTCTTGAATCGGCGACTGTGCTGGCAATGGTGGTTCTGGGGGGCATGGCTTCCATCCCGGGCGTTTTTTTAGGCGCAATGGCGTTGATCGTCCTGCCAGAAATATTCCGCGAATTCGAACTCTACCGCATGTTGTGCCTGGGAGGTGCAATGGTCCTGATGATGGTTTTCAAGCCCGGCGGGTTTATCCCGGCCAAGCGGGTTGGCAGGCGCTCGGAGGAAAGAGAGGGGTAAATGGCCACAGCGCCGATTCTCGAGCTTCGCGACGTTCATACCAGCTACGGCAAAATTAAGGCCCTCAAGGGCATTTCGTTATCGGTCTATCCGGGTGAAATCGTATCCATCATCGGTGCCAATGGTGCCGGCAAATCCACCACCCTGATGAGCATCTGCGGGATTATTCCCCTCACGCAGGGCGAAATTCATTATAACGGCCAAGCCATTCACGGCCGTCCCCCAGACCTGCTTCCGCCTCTCGGCCTGTGCCAGGTCCCGGAGGGACGACGCATCTTCCCACGGCTGAAAGTGGAAGACAATCTGGAAATGGGGGCCTTCTTCCGAAGAGACAAAGCAGGCGTTCAAAAAGATCTGGCACATGTCTTCAACCTCTTTCCCGTTCTGAAAGATCGGCGTCATCAGCCCGGTGGCACCCTTTCCGGAGGAGAACAGCAGATGCTGGCCATCGGGCGGGCCCTGATGAGCCGCCCCAAATTGCTTCTCTTGGATGAACCATCCCTGGGGCTGGCACCACTAATAGTTCAAAAAATATTTAAAATTATTCATGATATCAATAAAGAGGACGGAACCACCATCCTTCTGGTGGAGCAGAACGCCAATATCGCCTTGCAGACCGCCAAAAGAGGATACGTCCTGGAAACCGGCCGGATCATCATGGAAGACGACGCCCAAGAGCTGCTGCACAATCCTGAAATCCGCAAAGCTTATCTGGGAGAAAGCTAAACCAGCAGGCGCAACCGGGCTTCCTGCCATGGCTGCCTCGCTTTAATGCAACCTGGAATCCACCAGAAAAATTCTTAATTTAACCTATGATGAAGAATATGAAAAAATTGGCCACAAGAAATGGTCTAACCATTATAAGGAATGGGTTTTTGTCGCCCTTTCTGAAAAAACAATTCCAACCTTACGGCGGAAATCAAATTTACCTTTTTATCAGATGAACGGAAGGACCTGAAGGCATGAACATGAAAGTGGATGACACACTCCAGCGCGAGGCGATTCAGCTTGCCAAAGCCTGGCAAAACCGGGCCGATGAATTGTTGAAGCAAGAGGAAAAAAACTACCAAAAGCAGATTAAATACTTGCTGACCCATCCGGAAGACAAGATCACCCTGACCCAGATGATCGACCAGAGCTTTCGCAGCCAAAATTACCGTCGCGTGGCCGATCAGGTGACCAGCCTGCTCAAACGGCGCGGTATTCCCGGTTTTTTTTCCGCCACGGAAAAAATTCTAATGCATTTGTTTCTTTCGGTGGGGCGTCTGATCCCCAGCATATCCGTGCCCAAAATGATCGAGAAGATGCGCGCCGACAGCAGCCGGGCCATTCTTCCGGGAGAGCCGGATGTTCTCCTCGGCCACCTCCAGAAGCGCAAAAGCCAGGGCATTCGCATGAACATCAACCACCTCGGGGAAGCTGTTTTGGGGGAAGAAGAGGCCCGCCATCGGCTGCAGACCTATATCGATGATCTAAAAAATCCGCACGTGGAATACATCTCCGTTAAAATCTCGACCATCTACTCCCAGATTCAGTCCTTGGCCTTCGAGCACACCGTGGGCGTTCTGGTGGACCGCCTCTCCCAACTCTATCGTACGGCCGCCCAGCATGAATTCGTACGTCCGGACGGACAGCGGGTTCCCAAATTCGTCAACCTGGATATGGAGGAGTACCGCGATCTGGAAATCACCACGGCCGCCTTCATCCGCACGCTGGATCAGGAAGAATTCAAGCAGCATGCGGCCGGTATTGTCCTGCAGGCCTACCTGCCGGATGCCTTTGCCATCCAGCAATCGCTGACCGATTGGGCCCGCCAACGGGTGGCTGACGGCGGCGCCCCCATCAAGATCCGCATCGTCAAGGGCGCCAACCTGGAAATGGAACTGGTGGAATCGGCCCTCTTCAATTGGCCCCTGGCAACTTACGACAACAAACTGGATGTGGATGCCAACTACAAGCGCATGGTGCACTTCGGTATGACCCCCGAGAACATGCGCGCCGTCCATTTGGGGATTGCCTCCCACAACCTCTTCGAACTGGCCTATGCCTACAAAATGGCTGAGCACAATCAGGTGACCGACGGCTTCTCCTTTGAAATGCTGGAGGGCATGGCCAACCACGTGCGGCGCGCCATTTCGGAGATGACCGGTGAAGTGCTTCTTTATGCCCCTGTGGCCGCCCGCGGGGAATTCATCAATGCCATTGCCTACCTTGTGCGACGCCTGGATGAAAACACCGGCGAAGACAATTTTCTGCGCTATTCCCCCAACCTGAAAACCGGGTCCGAAGAATGGCACTTTCTGCAAGAACAGTTTGAAACCGCCTGTGACCATCGGGATCTGGCACCGCAAACCCCCAACCGGATCCAGGACCGCCGCGATGAGGTTTTTCCCGAAAAAATGGGCACCTTCCACGAGGACGAATTCAACAATGAACCCGATACGGACTGGTCGCTTGCCGCCAACCGAACCTGGGCCGAAGCCATTCGCGACCGCTGGCAAAAGACGGCCGATGACGATCCCATCGATATACCACTGGTGATCGGCGGCGAAGAAATCCTGGAAAATCGCGCCATGCGCACTTGCCTTGATCCCAACCAGGCACCGGTCGAGGTCACCGTGGCGGCCTATCGCCTGGCCACGAACGAGGATGCCGAGCGGGCCGTGGCCGTGGCCAAGGATGATCCGGACGGCTGGCGCCGCCTGTCTCAACCCGAACGTCATGCCGTTCTTTCCCAGGTGGCCATGGCATTGCGCCACGCCCGTGGCGATCTCATCGGGGCGGCGGCGGCCAACACCGGCAAAGTCTTCACCGAAGCGGATGTGGAAGTCTCGGAAGCCATCGACTTTGCCGAATATTATCCCTTTTCCGTCCGCACGTTTACCGAAATGGAGAACATCCAGGCCACTGGCAAGGGCGTGGGGGCGGTGGTCTCGCCCTGGAATTTCCCCATCGCCATCCCCTGTGGGGGGATCATAGCTTCCCTGGCCGCCGGCAACACCGTCATCTTCAAACCAGCCTCTGATGCTGTTCTCGTGGCCTGGGAGCTGTGCAAAGCCATCTGGCGCGGGGGCATCTCGAAGAACACCCTCCAGTTTATGCCCTGTTCCGGCGGTAGCACCGGGGCCCACCTGATCAACCACGATGATGTGGATTTTGTCATTTTGACCGGTGGTACCGAAACCGGCATGGAAATGCTGCGCCAGAAACCCAGCCTGCATCTGTCCGCTGAAACCGGCGGCAAAAACGCCACCATCGTAACGGCCATGGCCGATCGCGACCAGGCCATCAAAAATGTGATTTACTCCGCTTTTGGCAACAGCGGTCAGAAATGCTCGGCCACCTCCCTGTTGGTTCTGGAGCGGGAAATTTATGATGACGATAACTTCAAGCGCCAGCTGGTCGATGCCGCGCTCAGTTTCAAGGCGGGCTCGGCCTGGGATTTTGCCAACAAGATGGGAGCTCTGATCCATCCTCCCAAGGGGGACCTAAAGAAAGCCATGACCCGCCTGGAAAGCGGTGAGACCTGGGCCCTGCAGCCGCAAATGGTGGGCGACAACCCCTACATGTGGACGCCCGGAATCAAATACGGCGTCCAACCCGGATCCTACACGCACAACACCGAGTTTTTCGGGGCTCTATTGGGCGTCATGCGGGCGGACAATCTCGCCCAGGCCATCGATCTGGTGAACATGACCGGATTCGGCCTCACCTCCGGACTAGAAAGCCTTGACCCCCGGGAGCAGAATTTCTGGAAGGAGCGTATCCGGGCCGGTAATCTATATGTCAACCGGGGGACGACCGGTGCCATCACACTGCGCCAGCCGTTTGGCGGCATGGGCAAGTCCGCCCTGGGACCGGCCATCAAGGCCGGGGGACCCAACTATGTCGCCCAGTTCATGAATTTCGAGGAAACCGGCCTTCCCCGGATGGATACCATTCAAAGCGAACACGGTCTGCTCCGCATGGCCCTGGAATGGCGGCGCAAACTATTGTGGGGTCAACTGGACGCCCATAAAACCGATTTACATAAGACCATCCGAGCCATCAAAAGCTATCTCTACCATGCCGAAAAGGAATTCGCCGTAGAAAAGGACTATTTCCACCTGCGGGGACAGGACAATATCCACCGCTACCGGCCCCTGGGGACCATTTCGATCCGCCTGCATCCCCACGACAGCCTGTTTGATGTGCTGGCCCGCCTGGCGGCCGCTAAAATTACGGGCAATATTCCGGTCGTCAGTATTCCCCGAAAACTAGACAACCACGTGACCGCCTTTCTTTCCACCGTCGAAGGCCATCAGATCATGCAGAGGGCCATCGTTCGGCGGCAGTCGGACGAGGAACTGATTGCCGCCATGACCGTCGTCCAGCGCATTCGCTATGCCGCGCCCGAACGCGTGCCGGAAGCTGTATTGAAGGCGGCCGCCCAGAAAGGCTTCTACATCGCCCGCACGCCGGTGCGCATGGAAGGGCGGATCGAATTGCTTCACTACTGCCAGAATCAAAGTGTCTGCGATAACTACCACCGCTACGGCAACTTGGGAGACCGGGCGCTGCTTTGATCTGGTAAAAGGGCGCCGGGATCCGAAAACCGCCCTGACCCGCTAGGGATTTTTTCCTGGCGCGCCCCTAGCGCCTGAAAAAAAGACGCCAAGGGCGGGACGGAGAAAAACACTGTGGGGGTGGCCGTCAAAGCATGCGCGCTTATCGGAAACCCATTGCACCGCCCGCCGGGCGTGTTGGCGGCAGCCTTACGGATGCAGCGCAGGCCTGATGTCTTGATTTCAGGGGGGTGCTGAAATTTAAACTTTGCATCGGTCGTCGATTTTGCGAAGCAATGGCATCTCTGGGCCTTGCCGGTGAAAGCGATCCGAGGTGCAGAAAACAGCTTTTGGAAAAACGCCGCCAGCGCCCTGCGCTCGATCAGGATCTTGACCCCCATTCCCAGCAGCACGCCCCCCCCAACGCTAACACCACCGGGCGCGGGCGTTCCGCTGACCCCATGGTCTTTCCGAAGTGCAGCCCGGCCACGGTAAAAGCCCCTGGGGCCAGGCCGATCACCGGCGCCGGAACCCAAATGGCCACTTGAAGCACCGAAATCGTTCGCCCCACGGCCAGGGCATCGATACGGGTGGCCACCGAAAGTATCACCAGGGACAGGCCGCGGGTCGGGTCATATTTTCCCCGGGCGTTTTCGTTCCTATTCAATGCTTCCCGAATCAGATTGACGCCCGCAAAGCAAAGCGGAATGAAAGCATTCCCGTGATCCTAGCGCGCGATACTTTGGCGCGCCGTTAAACCGGCGCCCCAGCCGATCGCGGGCATCATGGCCTGGATGAGACCAAAATGCCCGGCCGGGCGCCAAAACGGGCAAGGAAACACGCTTGAGACGCACGCCGCTGGCGATGGCGACAGCAAGGGCGTCTGAGGCCAGGGCGATGGCAATGATATTTAAAAGACGCATCCGGCCGTTTTCCCGGAAGATGTTTTCAGCGGACAAGTCAAGGGTGCGTAGCCGGGTTGATGTCAAAGGGAAAAAGTGTGTTCCAGGCGCGTTCGGGGGGCATCTCATTGACAGGCCGGTTGTGATTCACCATATTGTTCTTGCGTCGATAACTGCATAATATTATTCATCTTCAGTCGCAACAAGGGCCGCTGAGGCAAAAACCATGCTTCCCATTCCTCCCTTTTTCAACCCACAAACCGTGGCGCAAATCTGGCGCGTGCCCTACCAGCAACGGGCCCTTGAGGCAGAACACTGGGCCGGCCAGCACCGCATACCGGCGGCGGCGGAGGACGCCTTCCGCGTCGCCCTCCTCCTGGTCGATCTCCAGAACACCTTCTGCGTTCCCGGCTTCGAGCTCTACGTGGGTGGCCGCAGCGGCACCGGTGCCGTGGACGACAACCGGCGCCTGTGCGCCTTTATCTATCGCAACCTGGGCTTCCTGACGGAAATCTGCCCGACCATGGATACCCACCAGGCCTGCCAGATTTTCCACCCCCTTTTCCTGGTGGACGAGGCCGGTGGGCACCCTGCGCCCTTTACCACCATATCGCGGGAGGACCTCGAGCAGGGTGTCTGGCGGTTTAATGCCTTGCTGGCGCCAAGTTTGCAAATTACAAACGATGAGGGCCAGCGCTATCTCCAACATTATGCCCGCGAACTGCAATCCCGCGGCAAGGATGCGCTGACGATCTGGCCTTATCATGCCATGCTGGGCGGTATTGGCCACGCCCTTGTGTCGGCCGTCGAAGAGGCGGTTTTTTTTCACGGTATCTGTCGTCGCAGCCAGCCAGATTTTCAAGTCAAAGGGCGCAACCCCCTGACCGAAAATTATTCTGTGCTGAAGCCCGAAATCACGACCGGTCCGGAGGGCAACCCCATCGACACCAAAAATCGCGCTTTCATCCAAAAGCTATTAGACTTCGATGCCATCATCATTGCCGGCCAGGCCAAAAGCCATTGTGTCGCCTGGACCATCGATGATCTTTTACAGGAAATTCAGGCCACCGGCCAACCGCTGGCCCATAAGATCTATCTGTTGGAAGACTGCACATCGCCCGTCGTCATCCCCGATGGTGTCGATTACACGGAACCGGCGGAGCGTGCCTTCCAAAAATTTGCCGAAGCCGGTATGCATCGGGTCAACTCTACGGTGCCCATCCGTCAATGGCCGGGCTTTGGCCACTGACGCCATGATACGCAAACACCCGCCTGCGGGGAGCACCGCTGCAATGAAATCATTATGGCTTGCTGGCCCCCTCCTGACCGATCTCTATGAAATTACCATGGCCGCCGGCTATTGGGCGCAGGATCTCCGGGCGCCGGCGACCTTTTCCGTTTTTGTGCGTAACCCTGGTCAGAAGCGTAATTTTTTCGTGGCCGCAGGGCTGGCAACCATCCTTCGCGAACTGGAAAACTATCGTTTTTGCGCCGAAGATATCGACTATCTGCAAGGCCTGGACCTCTTCGCTCCCGACTTCCTCGCCTTTCTCGAACAACTGAGATTTGGAGGCGATGTTCACGCCCTGCCGGAGGGCACGCTTTTCTTCCCCGAAGAACCCATTCTGGAAATTACGGCCCCCATCATCGAAGCGCAATTGATTGAAACATTGGTCTTGAACACCATCGGCATGGCGTCCCTCATTGCCACCAAAGCCGCTCGCTGTGTGCACGCCGCCCAGGGGCGCCCCCTGGTTGATTTTGCGCTGCGTCGCACCCACGGTCCGGATGCCGGAGATCAGGTCGCCCGCAGCACTTACCTGGCGGGCTTTGTCGCCACCAGCAACCTGCGGGCCGGTCAGCGCTACGGTATTCCTGTCGCCGGGACCATGGCCCATGCCTTTGTTTCCGCTTTTGCATCCGAGCTGGAGGCGTTTCGCGCCTATGCGGCCACCTTCCCCCACAACACCATCTTTCTGATCGACACCTATGACACGCTCAGGGGCGCCGGCCATGCCGCCACGGTTGCCCTGGAAATGCGGCATCGGGGGCACACAGCCTTGGGTGTGCGTCTGGACAGCGGGGATATGATCGCTTTGAGCCGTGAGGTCCGCCGCATCCTGGATGGCGCCGGCCTGCCGGATATGAAAATTTATGCCAGCAGCAGTTTCGACGAGGTGCGTATCGCAGAAGTGGTACAGGCGGGGGCGCCCATTGATGCCTTCGGGGTCGGCACCCGGGTGGGGGTTTCGGCCGATGCGCCATACCTGGATATCGTCTACAAACTGGTGCGCCTGGGAAACCGGGATGTCCGCAAACTGAGCCCCGGTAAGGCCAATTGGGCCGGCAAAAAACAAATTTTCCGTCAGTCGGATCCCGATGGCTTTTTCCGGGAAGATATTATCGGCTGCCGGAAGGAAACGATTCCCGAAGCGCAGCCGCTCTTGAAGCCTGTCATGGTCAGGGGTCGAAGAATCACCTCCGAAATAGCCCTGATCGATATCCGGGACCACTTTGCCAAACAGTTTGGCAGCCTTGCACAAGGCTACAAGGATATCCACCGCTACGAGGCTTACCCTGTTCGGGTCAGTGAGGCATTGCAGGCCCGCCAGCCAAATTGAAGGCAAGCCTACGATCCGCACCCCGTTCGCGCTCGACCGCAGAGGGCCTGCTGTGATCAGGGGCTGAATGGCTGGAGAACAATTAAAGCCGGGGGTAATTTCGACGGGATGGGCTTGAACAGCCGGTGGCCGGTAGCAGCACGGCGAGCGTTATGAATGGATTGGGCAGGGGCCGCAACGATTAGGAGGAGCCTTGTTTCCGCGACCGGCAATCAATCAGATGCCAAGATAGGCTTTGCGCACATCCTCGTTGGCCAGCAAATTTTTAGCGGCGTCCGCCAGGATAATACGGCCGTTTTCCATCACATAACCCCGGTGGGCTGTTTTGAGAGCCAGGTTGGCATTCTGCTCCACCAGAAAAACAGTCGTATTATTTGCGGTGTTGATTTTTTTGACGATCTCAAAAATGCGCTTCACAACCAGCGGTGCCAGCCCTAACGATGGTTCATCGAGCAAAAGAAGGCGCGGTCGGGCCATCAGCGCTCTGGATATGGCCAGCATCTGCTGTTCTCCGCCGCTGAGGGTGCCGCCCGCCTGATGGCGACGCTCGGCCAGAATGGGAAAAAGTTCAAAGATATAATCGAGATCGCGTTTGATTTCTGATTTATCATCCCGCAGGAAGGCTCCCATATCAAGATTCTCGACCACGGTGAGATAGGGAAAAATCCGGCGTCCTTCGGGGACCTGGGAAATGCCCATCGATACGATGGCATTCGGAGCCATTCCGTGAATCGGTTGGCCTTGAAAACGAATTTCGCCCGATCGCGGCGGCACAACGCCGCAGATGGACATCAGGGTGGTTGATTTCCCGGCGCCATTGGCCCCGATAAGGGTCACGATTTCGCCCTCGGCGATCTCCATGCTGATGGATTTCAGGGCCTGGATGTTGCCATAAAAGGTTTCCACACTCTGGAGCTCAAGCATCGATATCTTCTCCGAGGTAGGCCTTGATCACTGCCGGATTGCGCTTGATTTCTTTGGGGTTTCCCTCGGCAATCTTCTTGCCATAATCGACCACGTAAATCCGGTCGGACAAACTCATGACGAGCTTCATGTCATGTTCGATCAGCAAGATCGAAACCTTCATCTCCGAGCGCAGACGAATAATGAGATCGTCCAGCGCTTTGGTTTCCTGGGCGTTCATTCCCGCGGCGGGCTCATCGAGCAGCAACAGGAATGGTTCCGTCGCCAGGGCCCGGGCAATTTCCAGTCTGCGCTGGGCGCCGTAGGGCAGATTCTTGGCAAACTCGTTGACATACCGAGCGAGACCGATTTTCTCCAGCATGCGATAGCTGTCTTCGACCACCTGTTTTTCCTCCCGGCGATTGGCCGGCGGGCGAAAGATGGCCCCCGGGATGCCCGAATGCAGCCGGCAGTGGCGTCCAATCATGACATTCTCCAATACGGTCATGTTCTGGAACAGCCGGATATTTTGGAATGTTCGCGCCATGCCGCGCTCGGTCACGCGGTTGGGTTTGAGACCGTTTAGACGCGAGGCCTCGCCCTGGGGCCGGGTCAGGAGCATTTCGCCCTTGGTCGGCGGATAGATGCCGGTAATACAGTTGAAAAAGGTGGTCTTGCCGGCCCCATTGGGGCCGATCAGGGCAACGATCTCGCCTGAGTGAACCTGCAGGTCGATATGATCGAGGGCGCGCAGACCGCCGAAATCCTTGGTCAGTTGATGGACATCTAAAACCGGTTTCATTCGCTATTGTTTTCCACCGCTGGTTGGTCGTCCTTCAAATTTGTAGATTCGCCGCACGCCGCTGACGATACCGCCCGGCCGGAAAACCATCATCATCACCAGCATGACACCGAACACCAGCATACGGTATTCGGAAAAGGCGCGCAGGTATTCCGGCAGCAGGATCAGAATCAAGGCGCCGATAATCACACCGAGGATCGATCCCATGCCCCCCAGCACCACGACACAGAGAATGATAATCGATTCCCAGATCGTGAAGCTGGTGGGATTGATAAACGTTGTTTTGGCAGCGAAGACAACACCGCCCATGCCCGCCCAGGTGGCGCCCAGGGCGAAGGCCGAAAGCTTGGTGCGGGTCTTGTCGATGCCCATGGCTTGGCAGGCCACCTCATCTTCCCGCAGCGCGATCCAGGCGCGACCGATACGTGAGTTCTGCAAGCGGCGGACCACAAAAATGGTCATCAGGGCCAGGCCGATCATCAGGAAGTAAATATAGATGGTCGATTGTTGCAGGGATAGCTGCAGCCCAAAGAGGCTGGGCTTGGGAATATTGGCAATACCGCTGGGACCGAATGAAAATTGATTCCAATTTTCCAGCACCAGGCGGATAATTTCTCCGAATCCCAGCGTGACGATCGCCAGATAGTCGCCCCGTAACCGCAGGACAGGAAAACCGAGAATAATACCGAACAGAAACGCCAGCAGCGCACCGATGGGCAGGGCCATCCAGAAGGTTACGCCGAAATGGTAATTCAGTAGCGCGTAGCTGTAGGCCCCCACCGCATAGAAGGCGACATAACCAAGGTCCAGCAGCCCGGCCAGCCCGACGACGATGTTCAGTCCCAGGCCCACCACCACGTAGATGAGGGCTGTAATCAGGATGTTGGTCTGATACATGGAAAAGACAAACGGGAAAGCCGCCACCAGCACCGCCGTCGCGATGAGTCCGGGAATGTAGAACCGCGGGTTGCTCAGCAACCGCGGGATCAGGGCGATCTTTTCCACACCGCTGATTTCGGCTTTCTTTTGCCCGGCCTCCTTGCGTGCCATGGCAAAGCGCCAGAAGAAGGACAGGATGAACGCCCCCACCCCAACCGCGGCCATCCACCACCAGCGCCACTCGATGGTTTTCTCGATGGTGTTCACTTTGATCACCATGATGGGAAAGGTGAGAAACATGAACCAGAGCGATACCCAAACCGATTTCTTAATTTCTTGCCATGTCGTCATAGCATACCGTTTCAACCGCTGGTCACAACGGCCCGCGCGAAAGCTGCCGCAGTTTGCCGTTGGCGAGGGATCATCGTTCTCAGACCTTGTCCGTATCCGATCGTCCCAGAAGGCCGGCCGGTCGGAATATCAAAATCAGAACCAGGAATATAAACGCAAAAACATCCTCGTAATCACTGGAAATGTATCCGGTGAAAAAGCTCTCTGTCCATCCCAATACGAGACTTCCCAAAACGGCACCAGGCATGCTCCCGATGCCCCCCAGGACCGCCGCCACGAAGGCCTTTATGCCGACAATAAAACCGACATAAAAATTGACCTGGCCAATGTGCGAGGCCACCAGAACGCCCCCCAGGGCGGCGATGGATGAACCGATAATAAAGGTGAAGGAAATGACCCGGTTTACATCCACGCCCACCAGCATGGACATGTCGCGGTCCTGGGCCACCGCCCGCATGGCCTTGCCCATGCGGGTGAATTTGATCAGGTAGGTCAGAAAAACCATCACCAGGGCGGTGGCAACATAGATCACGATTTCGGTCGAGCGGACGATGTGTTCATAGGGTTGTAAAAAATCCCAGGCCGGGATCAGGTTGGGGTAGGGCAGAAAATTGGAGGTCTGGGCCAAAAGAACGTAGTTCTGAAGGAAGAGCGACATCCCGATGGCGCTGATCAGCGCTGACAATCGCTGGGAGCCGCGCAGGGGTTTGTAGGCGATTTTTTCAATGGTAAACCCATAGGCGGCCGAATAGAGCATCGCGATCAAAGCGGCCAGGATGATGATCGCAAATGAATTCCAGCCCAGCAAGGTCAAAACACTGATCACGATCAAGCCCGTAAAAGCGCCGATCATGTAGATTTCACCATGGGCAAAATTGATCAGCTCGATAATGCCGTAGACCATCGTATACCCCAGGGCGATCAGGGCATAGATGCTGCCACGCGTCAGACCGCCGAGGAGCAGTTCAAAAAAATAATCCATTGGAAGAAATTCCCACCCCTTAGATCATCAGATCGATATGGGCGACGGTGAAGGGGTGATCCTGACGGCCCCCGTTTGCTTGCCGAGCCCCTATCGTCATTCCTAAATGAATCCGCGCCCAAAACACATCAGGGGTCATCGCCAAATGGCGCGACCCCTGATGGCATTCATCATCAAGGATTAGAATTCCACGGTTACATACTGACCATTCTGGACCTGGTACATGGCGAAACCGACGCCGATGGCATCACCTTTCTCATCGAATTTGATGATCCCCAGCGGTGTGGCCACCCACTCCGCCTGCAAGGTCTTGGTCAGGGCATCGTAATCCGTGGAGCCGCTCTTCTCAATGGCATTGAGCAGCGCCAGGGTGGCGGCATACGCATTCAGGAAAAAAGCACCCGGTTCTTCACCGTATTCCTTTTTATGCATCTCGATGGCTTCGACGGCAATCGGATTGCTGGACGTATCGACAGGCCCTGTGGCATAAACGCCTTCGGCAAAGTCGCCGGCGACCTTGATGAAGGTATCGTCTTTCACCCCGTCATCGGAGATAAAGACCGTATCCATGGCCTTATTGCGCATCTGCTGCACCAGTTTGGAGGCTTCCGGATGATAGCCGCCGAAAATAACCGCTTCCGCCTCGGAACGCTTGATCTTCTGCACCACGGCAGAATAATCGACGGCACCCGGCGTAATACCTTCGTAAAGAACCACTTCTGCGCGGCTGTCGCCCTCCAGGAAGCCCTTGGCAAATTCAGCCAGCCCCTTGCCGTAGTCACCTTTGTCGTGCAGCACGGCGATTTTCTTCAGCTTGAGGACGTCTAAAGCGAAATCGACTTCCAGGCGCGCCTGGGCATCGTCGGAAGCGATGGTCCGATAGAAATTCGGATAGTCTCCGCTCTGCGTCAAGGCCGGGTTGGTGGCGGAGGGGCTCATGGCAATAATACCGGATTCCTTGTAAATCCCCAGGGCCGCTTTGGTGGCGCCACTGCAGATATGCCCGACCACAACATTGGCCCCGTCCGTGACCAGCTTGGTCGCCGTATTCGTTGCCACCTCGGGTTTGCAGACATCGTCTTCCACCAATAGTTCGATCTGGCGACCACATACACCCGTCATGGCATTGCGTTTTTTGACGATTAATTCCGCCGCGCGCACGGTGGGGATTCCGTAAGAGGCCAAGTCACCGCTGTGGGCACCGGCAACGCCAAGCTTGATCATCTCCATCGTCTTTTCCGCCGGAGCCGCTTCCTTGGTGGCATCGGCAGCCTGTTCCTGCTGCTGGCCACAGGCAAAGAGAACCACTCCTGCCACGGCAATCAGTGCAATCAGAGCAAAGTATCTTCCAAACGATTTTTTCATCATCCCTTCCTCCTTGAAAAAGTGACCAAATATGGGGCCTATGCCTTCAGAAAACCTTGTTTTTATAGTCGTCCGGGGCAGTTGAGTCAAGATAGAAATGCTCCCTGGTGAATATCAGCGGGCGTTGCCGCTTGACCACCTGGCGCAGATGAAGTAGTCAAAGCTCCAGAAGCCAATTCACCCCGACAGATTGGGCAAGGCCATCCATGGAGCATCGTGACAAGGTGAAGACCATCGGGCTCATCGTTAAGCCGGTTCCGGAGGCCCAGCAAACAGCGGATCGGTTGGAAACCTGGTTTCAAACCCGCCGCATCGGCGTCGCCCGCATCAATCCGCCCCTTTCCGAGAATGCGACCTGCGGCGACGAACGCTCCCAGGATCCTGCCGGACTTTCCTGTTTGTTTGTTCTCGGGGGTGACGGCACCCTGCTCAGTGCCGTGCGATGGATCGGTGATATTCCTTTACCGATTCTGGGCGTTAAATTCGGTCAGGTGGGCTTTTTAGCTGAAATCGCGGCGGATGATCTTTTCGGGGCCGCGGACGCCGTCCTCCAAAGCAATTTCGCCATTCAGAAACGCATGCGGTTGACGGTATCCATCTTTAAAGACATGCAGGAGCGCTGCCGGGAAATCGTGTTGAACGATGTGGTGGTGACCAAAAGCACACTGGCCCGGCTGGCCCACGTGGAAGTGTCGATCGACAATCATTATCTGACGACCTTCAGTGCCGATGGACTGATCGTGGCCACCCCCACCGGCTCCACCGCCTATTCTTTGGCTGCCGGCGGACCGGTCATCCATCCCGAAGTGCCCGGCATCATCATGACACCGATCTGTCCCTTTACGCTGACCAATCGTCCTTTGGTCATCCCGGACAGCGCCCGGATTGAAATGTCGCTGGTGAATGATTCTTCCAACATGGTGTTGACCTTTGACGGTCAAGCCGGCATGGAAATCAACCACGGGGACAGGATACGGATCACCAAAAGCCCCCATCCGGTTCACATGATCAAGGTTCCGGGCAGCGAATACTTCGATATCCTCAAGGCCAAACTGAGTTGGAGCGGCGGCCGGGTCTGATTTTCAAATGATATGACGGGGGCCCATCGATGGGCGGACGGCAGCGACAAACGGGCCCGCTTAAACGCGCGCCTCATGTTGTAATCCAGACCGCCCGATCACGGTGGGCCGCAAGCTGTAAAGGACCGACCAGGACCCCATCGCCTTTTCTGGGTGACACGGGGCGGGCCCCAGACCCAAAAAAGACCGGCAGGGTGGAAGACGTTCCACCCGGCGGTCTTTTCGATCGCCTTGAAGCGACCGGCACTTGCGCTGGGAAACCCGTGTTTATCGGAAGGGATGCCCCTTAGTAGCGATAATGATCCGGTTTGAACGGGCCTTCGACCGCAACCCCGATATAGTCGGCCTGCTCCGGCGTCAGGGCCGTCAAGCGCACACCGAGCTTGGCCAGATGCAGCCGGGCCACTTCCTCGTCCAACTTCTTGGGTAGCGTATACACCTCTCGTTCGAGCTTGGCGGAGGCCAGTTCGAGTTGCGCCAGGCATTGGTTGGTGAAACTGTTGCTCATCACAAAACTGGGGTGGCCTGTCGCACAGCCCAAATTGACCAGACGTCCTTCGGCCAGGACGATCACGGCACGCCCGGAGGCCAGGGTCCATTTATCCACCTGGGGCTTGATGGTTTCTTTTTGACAGGCGGGACTGTCTTCCAGGTAGCCCATGTCGATTTCATTGTCGAAATGCCCAATATTACAGATGATGGCTTCGTTTTTCATCTGTTCCATGTGATTTCCGGTAATCACATGATAATTCCCCGTGGCGGTGACAAAAATATCCCCGATGGATGCGGCATCCTCCATGGTCACCACTTCAAAACCTTCCAAGGCGGCCTGCAGCGCACATATGGGGTCAACTTCGGTCACCAAGACCCGGGATCCGTATCCACGCATGGATTTAGCACATCCCTTGCCGACATCGCCATAACCACAAACCACGACCACCTTGCCGGCCAGCATAACGTCCGTGGCCCGTTTGATGCCATCGGCAAGAGACTCACGGCATCCATAGAGGTTGTCGAATTTCGATTTGGTCACCGCGTCATTGACATTGATGGCCGGAAACAGGAGCTCCCCATCGCGGGCCAGTTGGTAGAGACGATGAACACCGGTGGTGGTCTCTTCCGACACCCCGCGCACCTTTGCCGCCACATCGGTCCAATGCTTGGCATCATTGCGGTAGCCGGCCTTCAGGCGCGCCATGAGGTAGTGCATGTCCGGGTTGTCGTAGGTGCGATCGAGCAGACCGGGGTCCTGTTCGGCCTTGACCCCCTGGTGAATGAACATGGTCGCATCCCCACCGTCGTCGACGATCAAATCGGGGCCGCTGCCATCCGGCCAGGTGAGTGCCATTTCCGTGCACCACCAGTATTCTTCCAGGGTCTCCTCCTTCCAGGCGAAAACGGCCGCAGATCCGTTGTGGGCGATGGCGGCGGCCGCATGGTCCTGGGTGGAGAAAATGTTGCAGCTGGCCCATCGGATATCAGCCCCCAGCACCTTGAGGGTCTCGATCAGCATAGCGGTCTGGATGGTCATATGCAGGCTGCCGGTAACCTTGAGCCCCTTTAGGGGTTGGGCGGGGCCATATTTTTCCCGCACGGCCATAAGACCCGGCATCTCATTTTCCGCCAGTTGCATTTCCCTGTTGCCGAAATCCGCCAGGGACATGTCGGCCACTTTATAGGGTAACGAAAGATCCAGCGGCATAAAGTCCGGCGCCGCATCTTTCATGGGGATAACGCTCATGCGAAGCTCCTTGGTTATTAAAAGATTGTCATGTCATAATCGTAATATAATGCAATTCTTAATTTAGACAGTGATAAGATAGGGCCCGAAAACGGTTCTGTCAGGGCCATATCGGTCATCAGGGCCTTAAAATTGAAGAATCCGGCTCAGATCCCAGCCCGGTCGCGCATTTCATCGGCCTTGTTGGTTTTTTCCCAGCTGAAGGTGTCCTCGCTGCGGCCGAAATGGCCATAGGCCGCCGTGGGCAGATAGATCGGGCGCAACAGGTCCAGATAGTCAATGATGGCGGCCGGACGCAAGTCAAAGACCTCCCGGATGATTTCCTTGACCCTTTTTTTCGGGATCACCCCGGTGCCCATCAGGTCCACCATGACGGAAACCGGCTGTGCCACCCCGATGGCATAGGCGATCTGAACCTCACACTTTTTGGCCAAGCCGGCGGCAACGACATTCTTGGCAATATGGCGCCCCATGTAG